>DNMA01000027.1 GCA_003489505.1 Legionellales bacterium
ACGAAGAACTTTTTGATGTTTACCAACAAATCGGCTCTCTGCAAGGTGATCCTGAAGATTTATTTGATAGTAATCTGCTCAGTGAACAGCATTTGGCACTGTATGATCGATTTATTAGTTTAATCCAACAGATTAAAGTGAACCCAATCGAATTTAAAATTCGATTTTTAGGTGATGAGCTGGGTGATAGAGGCGAGTGTGATTTCTTTGTCATTAAAATTTTAGAAAAACTACATCTTCATCAAGTACAGTTTTCTATTTTAATCTCCAATCATGGTTTTGCCTTCATGTCTTGTTTACAGTTTTTATTTTTAAATAAACATCAACTGCCAGAAGAAATGATGATCGATTCACAAAGTATGCGTTCTTATGTTTATTTACGAAAATTGATAGATGCACAATGGCTAAATTATGAATATTTAGAACGTTTCATGGAAGAAATTTATTACCCTCATTTAGAGTTATTAGATTACGGCCTGTCTATTGATGGAGATGATTTAAATATTTACACCCATGCGGGTATGAATTTACTGGAGTTAAAAAAATTAGCTGACGACTATGGCGTAACTTGGCAAGATTCAACGGTTTTTGACTTGGCTGCCACACTCGATCAGATGAAAAGTGTTTTCAAAGCTACGAAACTACAAGAAATTATTTTAATTCTAAGAGAAATTTATCAAATCAATGACGCAGACGAGCGATTGCAAGTGACACAAAAAAAATTAGTGAATAAGCCATTTTGGTCGATTATCTGGAATCGTAGTTATTCAGATATCGGGCCTTATCAAAGGCAAGGTAATTTTTTTGTGCATAATATCCATGGTCATGATGAGAGTTGCCCCTCGTCCAATAAATATTATGTGAGTCTAGATAGTCCATTAGGTAAATGTTTTTTACCAGAAGAAGAAACAAGATTATTTACGCTTAACCGCTGGTTTTATAAAACACTTTGTCGTCAGGAATTTAGTTTAGCGGAGTATCATCTGAAACCCAAATATACACCACCTTCATTACTTTCTATTTTGAGCATGTATACAATGCCTTCACTCAATATGAAAAATTGTTTGTTGATGTCGGGTCTTATATATTTATTTAGAAATCAATTGTCAAAATATTTTGGTATACCATTTTTACAAAATATCTTTGATAGAATATCTTTCAACTCCAAAGACTTCTCAAAACTGTTAAAAAACTAAGAATAAACACTGTTTTTACATGTGGATAAAGTAATCGATGAATTTTCTATACATTTTATCCACATTCATTGATCTGTTGTGCAATACTAGTTATTAAATAAATAAGTCATTGTTTTTAGATTAAAAATAACCCTAATTAACAGCTTTTATCTTGCTAATAATCATAAAAATATAAAAAAATACATATTTATTTTATTGTTTAATAAAGGATTCATTTGAATATTATTGACATCATTGTAATAATTTTTTATGATCGGACGTTTTAATCTATGATGTAATTAATTATGAAACGTACTTTTCAACCTAGTAATTTAAAACGTAAAAGAGATCATGGTTTTCGTGAACGTATGTCTACTCGTGGCGGACGCTTAGTTATTAAACGTCGTCGTGCTAGAGGACGTAAGCGTTTATCTGCATAAGTGCTTAGTTTTAGTAAAGCACGTCGATTAATCAAAAAAACTGAATTTAATCACGTGTTTAGCCAAGCACAAAAGTTGGTTTGTGGTCATATAACCTTGTTATATAAACCCAATGCATTGCCATATGCTCGTTTAGGATTTGCGATTTCTAAACGATTTGCAAACCAAGCTGTTTTGCGAAATAAAATTAGACGAACACTTCGTGAAAGTTTTCGTCATCAAACCTTTTTGCCTGCTTATGACATCGTGATTTTATTAAATCAAACATGTGATAAGCAGAAAATTAATTTGATTCAGAAAAACATAGAAAAATTATGGCAAAAATTAAAATGATTTTGACACAATTATTTTGTTTTTTTATCAGAAGTTATCAAATTTTCTTTAGTCGTTTATTTTTGCCCACTTGCCGTTTCCAACCAACCTGTTCCTTTTATGCAATAGAAGCTTTACAAAAAAAAGGCTTGTTGTGGGGGACTTATTTTACTTTAAAACGTTTATGTCGATGTCATCCCTTGAGCTCAGGGGGTTATGATCCTGTTGAACCTAATGAAGAGAAAAAAACATGGATATGAAAAACTTATTTTTATATGGCGCTCTAGCGATTGTCAGTTTTAGTTTGTGGACGGATTGGAAATCAAGCCATCCTCCAACAATAGCACCTCAAAGCATTGAACAAACCATGCCTCAAAAAAATATCATTGAACATGATATTCAAAAAGCAGGTATGATTAAAGTCAAAACTGATGTATTAAACTTAAGTATCAGCTTAGATAAAGGGCAAGTGATTGACGCAAATTTATTAAAATTCCCTCAAACGTTTGAAGACAATAAACCTTTTACTTTATTTACCGCTCAAGATAATCATGAATACTACGCATCTTCTTCATTTGTTGTCATGAAAGATGGCTCACCTATTGATATACCTGTTCAATACAGTAGCGAGAAATCAGAATATCAATTGGATGCAAATCAAAATGAATTAAAAGTTGTTTTAACTGGACATTCTCAATCTGGTGTTGAAATCAGCAAAACTTATACCTTTAAACCTGGAAGTTATGTCATTGATATTGATTATGCGCTCTCTAATCAATCCAGCGACACTTTAAAAACTTACTTAAACCAGCAAATTTCATGGAAAAATCCAAGTGTTCCTGAAAGTAGCATGTTTCAAATTGGCTCTTTTACGGGTGCTTCTTTTGGTCAACCAGGAAAACATCGTTATAAGAAAGTTGCATTTGACCAAATTAAAAAACAAAATTTGGATGTGGATGCTAATGGTGGCTGGGTTGCGATGCAGCAGCATTATTTCTTAACAGCATGGGTTCCTACACAAAATGGCATGAATCGTTTGTATTCTCAGTATCATGATAATCATTACATCATAGGTTCAGTCAGTGAGGCTTATACGGTACAAGCCTTTCAAACTCGAGAAATCAAAAGCCAGTTATACGTTGGTCCAGAAGATACCGCTGTTCTTAAAACGTTGGCACCCGGTCTGGATTTAACAGTTGATTATGGTTGGTTATGGTTTTTATCAGATGCTATTTTCAAATTAATGAAAACACTAGAATCTTTCCTCGGTAACTGGGGCTGGAGCATTGTGTGTATTACTGTATTTATTAAACTCTGTTTTTATCGATTATCAGCCAGCAGCTATCGCTCTATGGCAAATATGAGAAGATTGCAGCCTAAACTTGAGCAATTGAAACATCGGTTTGGTGATGATAAAGCAAAATTCAGCCAAGCTACAATGGAACTTTATCGCCAAGAAAAAGTAAACCCTTTAGGTGGATGCTTACCCATTTTAGTTCAAATTCCAGTATTTATTGCCTTATATTGGGTTTTGGTAGAAAGTGTTGAACTGCGACACGCTCCCTTTATATTCTGGATTAAGGATTTATCTGCACCCGATCCCTTGCATATTTTACCCTTACTGATGGGTTTGACGATGTTTATTCAACAAAAGTTAAATCCAACACCTCCGGATCCGATGCAAGCGAAAGCCATGATGTTTATGCCTATTTTCTTTACCATTTTGTTCTGGGCATTTCCTGCGGGTTTGGTTTTATATTGGATTGTGAATAATACTTTATCGATTATTCAACAATGGTGGATTACCAGACAATATAGTGAAACCCCAGTGAAAGCATAATATGCAGAATTTTCATCATGATACTATTGTTGCCATTGCAACCCCCGCCGGTAAAGGCGGGGTCGGTATTGTTCGTCTTTCTGGCCCCAAATCCTTAAGTATTGCTTTACAGATGTCAAAGCAAAAACAAGTCAAACCTCGCTATGCATTACTGACCAAATGTTTTGATGAAGCCTCTCAAGTCATTGATGAGGGGATTATTATTTATTTCAAAGCACCTCATTCTTATACTGGTGAAGATGTAGTCGAGTTTCAAATGCATGGCTCTCCATATGTTTTAGCAGAAATCATGAGAATTTGTGCCCTTCATGGCGCAAGGTTGGCCAGACCCGGTGAATTCACCGAACGAGCTTTTTTAAATGATAAAATGGATTTGGTGCAAGCAGAGGCTGTAGTTGATTTAATCAATGCACAGTCTTCATTAGCAGCTAAGATGGCTGTACGTACCTTACAAGGCACTTTTTCAACTTATGTTCATCAGATTGAAGCAGATATAAAAGCCATTCGCATGTATGTTGAGTCTACCATTGATTTCTCTGATGAAGCTATCGAGTGGTTAGAGCAGTATCACTGGCAAGAACGTATCGAAAGAATTATTCAAGAAATTGAAAAACTCAAACAACAAGCTCATCAAGGTCAAATTTTACAAGAGGGGCTTAAAATTGTACTTGCCGGTCGACCGAATGCTGGTAAATCGACTTTAATGAATGCCTTGGTTGAAAAAGATGTTGCCATCGTCACATCAATTGCTGGAACTACCCGTGATGTCATGAAAGAGCATGTTTTATTAGATGATATTCCTGTCACTTTAATTGATACAGCAGGCCTTCGTGTGAGTGATGATGAAATTGAGCAAGAAGGAATTCGACGCGCCTGGGATGTCATTCGTCAGGCTGATATTGTTTTATTCCTCCATGATGCCAGCGCTAAAAACTGGCAAGAAGATGAGTTACCAAAAGATTTAACCCAAGGTTTGCCAGAAGCAACCCCGATTTTACATGTCATGAATAAAGTCGATATTTTTGACAAGGTTCCATTAAATGATGATTACTTAAATATTTCTGCAAAAAATGGCTTAGGTATAGATAACTTAAAATCTCGAATCAAATCTTATTTCGGTATTCAATTAGAACAAAGTGAATTTATTGCCAGAAAAAGACATTTGGTGATTTTTTCAGCTGTGCAAAAGCTCTTACAAACTGCAATAGCTGAATTTCAAATACATCTTGCGCCTGAATTGTTGGCTGAGGATTTACGTTTTGCTCATGAGGGCTTAACAGAAATTACTGGACAATTTAGTGCAGATGATCTTTTAGGTGAGATTTTTTCTCACTTTTGTATAGGAAAATAAAAATATCAAAGGAAAACACATGAAATTAACAACAATAAGTTTGTCTTTATTGGCTATGAGTTCATCTTTAGCTTTTGCTGGCACTATGGGCCCTGTGGTCATGGTGCCTACCATGAAAGAAGGCTTTTATGCTGGCGCTGGCATTGGTGGGGCCATGTATAATGATAAAATTAGTGGACTCAATCCAAGTAATTCTGCACAAGTTGAAAAATCCTTCAATAACAATAGTGCTTTGGCTAGTATATTTGCTGGTGTTGGTCAAACCTATTTTGATAAGTATTATTTAGGTGCAGAAGCCAATAGTTATTTTCCAAGTCACCGTGTGGTTTGGCAAGACCGTCCTGGTGTTTCGGTTACTCAATATACTTATGAAGATCAATTTCAAATTCAAAATTATGTGAATTTAGATTTATTACCTGGTTATCGAATTAGACCTGAATGGTTGGTCTATGGCCGAGTCGGTATTTCTTTTTCAAATATCGTCTTAAATCAAGAACCCAATACTGCAGCTGATGTATCGATGTATTCTAGTAATACGACTGCCACTGGTGGCCGTTTTGGTGGTGGATTGGCTTATCAAATTACTGAGCATGTTGGAGCGGGTATCGATTATTACTATGCTTATAACCCAACCAGCAATCACTCATTTAATGATAAAAACACGGTTGTATCTATTAATTCACACTTGAACTATATAGGTTATTCTTTGTTTTATACGGTATAAAAAAAGAGGCCGAAAGGCCTCTTCATGTTATTCCATGCGCCATTCTAAAAGTTCTTTGGCGTAATAAGTTAAGATAAAATCACTACCTGCTCGATGTAAAGCCGTGATAATTTCATGAACGGCAAGTCTTTCATTAACGTATCCTTTTTCAGCACCAGCTTTAATCATGGCAAACTCCCCGCTGGTATGATAAGCGCCTAAAGGTAGTTCAGGGTATTTTTGTTTGACTTGATAGATGATGTCGAGATAAGTATGACCAGGTTTAACCATCAACATGTCCGCGCCTTCTTGTATATCTAAGTCACACTCCAAAAGTGCATCTCTAGCACTTTGATAATCCATTTGATAAGTTCTTCTGTCACCAAATTGAGGCGCACCTTCTGCCGCTTGTCTAAAAGGGCCATAAAGGTGAGAGGCATATTTAACGGCATAACTTAAAACAATGGTATTTTGAAAATGGTGTTCATCCAATGTGCTACGAATGGCATAAATCATTCCATCCATGCACGCACTGGGTGCGATGATATCAGCACCTGCTTTGGCATAACTCAAGGCTTGTTCTGCCAGTAGTTTGATGCTTGGGTCATTTAAAACATGAATATTTTTTGAAAGGTCTTGGTCGGTATCAACAACGCCACAATGTCCGTGGTCAGTGTATTCACAAAGACAGGTATCTGCCAT
>DNMA01000030.1 GCA_003489505.1 Legionellales bacterium
GGGTAGAAACGCTGCACGTGCTACACCAATAGTGGCGTTGGCACTTTTTACTCTCTCTGATGCTGCCGCGAGGTCTGGGCGCTGCATTAATAATTCAGAAGGGAGTCGTGGGGCAATTTTCACATATTTAAAGGGGTACATTGAGGGCTCAAATTTAAAATGAGATGGATTTTGTCCCAGTAATACGGCAATGGCATGACGAATTTTAGATCTTTTTATTTTTAATTGTGTCGCATGGGTTTTAGCAATATCTACTTTTTTTTGTGCGATATCTTCTTCAAGTGCTGAAACAGCACCGTCTTGATGTAAATGATGAAATAATCGCAATTGGTGTTCATAGCATTCAACAATTCTGTTTAATAGTGTTTGCTCGGCATTGAGTGCTTGCAGTTGGAAATAAAGCTTTGCTAAAAGTGTATGTAAATTTAAATCAATAGCCGCTAAATCATAACGACTGGCCTTAGCAAGATGTTTTGATGCTGCTACGGTATTTCGAACACTGGCCCAAGCATCAACTTCATAATTTAAAAATGCACCCAATAAGACGTTGGTATATAAATAAGGCGGTACCGCTTCATTTAAGGTGGATGAATTTTTTTGACGATTTAAAAAATTAGAGGCCATAATGGTTGGATATAATTTTGAGCGACTAATTTGTAACATTGCTAAAGATTCATGATAGCGAGCCATGGCTAATTGAATATTAAAATTATAAGTACTTAACTGCTCTTCTAAATGACTTAGACAATCATCCTGAAACAATAGCCACCATTGCTGTTTATTGCCCATTTGCAGCCTAGGCCGAAACTCAAGCCATTTTCCAGATTCTTGATAATGATCAGGAATAGGGAATGGCAAATGTTGTCGCTCTTTGGGTGCCAAATTACAACTGGTTCCACAGAGTATAAAACAGACTAAATAGAAAATTCGTTTAAGCTTGTACACGTACAGAGTCTCCGTTCACCAAAGTATCTGGTGGATTGAGAATAACTTTTTCTCCAGCCTTTACTCCAGTGTTAATTAAGACCTCATTACCAAAATCTTTGGCAATGACAACAGACCGCAGTTCAACATGATTGGCTTTATTCAATACTGCAACTTGCAAGCCTTCGGCTTGAAATAAAAGGGTGTTCACCGGCAACAATACCGTCTGAATATCAAACGGTATAAAAAAGTCAACTGTGGTATAAGCGCCGGGTAACAAGGTATGATCAGCGTTATCGACTTCAAATTCAGATTGTAAAGTCAAGGTGACAGGGTCAATGGCTTCTGCCGTTTTTAATAATTTTGCTTTAAAGACTCGCCCTGGAAACTCGTTTAAAGTTAATTCAAAGTTCATGTTTTTTCTAAGGCGTGGCGTATAGATTTGTGGAATATTGACATACAAGCGCAGGGGGTTGGTTTGAACTATTTTAAAGAGTGGTTTATTTTGTAGAGGTAAACTTCCTTTATTAATTAACTGGCCATTATCTGTTTGTCTATCGGTGATAAGCCCATCAAATGGGGCAATTATTTTCTCAAACTCTACATAGGCGCCTAGATAGTTCATATTTGATTTGGCTTGAGAAGTTGCATTTTTAATTGCTAGTGCATCATAGGTTTTATTATCATTGGCTTGTTTTGATACCGAATCAGTTAAAACCAATCTATTCCATCTATTTTTGGTAATAACAGCCAAAGTATTATTTGCTTTCATCACCTTGTAATAAGAACTTGCAGCTTTAAATTTAGCATCTAATTCAGGTCTTTCGATGGTGGCTAGTACATCACCTTTTTTAACATGATAACCAATATCTACAAACCACTCATGCAAATAGCCTTTTGCTCTGGAATATAAAGGGGCTTCATGCCATCCCGTCAGACTGCCCGGTAATGAAATATGTTCACTGGATGTAGGTTTGCTGGCAACCACAACTTTTACGATTTGTGTACTGTTGTGATTGGTTTGATATTTCAAAATCCAAAAAGAAACGAGCTTGTGAATAAAATAAATCAAAAGAATAGCCATCAAGGGCCAAAAATCTTTGATTTTTTTATGGTCTATCATGGTGACGTCCCTTTAATAATACCCAATTAAACACCATGGGGATAAAAAATAGTGTGCTTGGCAAAGCAAACAATAATCCCCCAATCACTGCGCGTCCAAGAGGCGCGTTTTGCTCTCCTCCATCGCCTAAACCCAATGACATAGGTAACATGCCCAGTATCATTGCAAAACTGGTCATTAAAATCGGTCTAAGTCTGGTTTGGGCCGCCTCGATGGCAGCATCAAAGGGTTTCAATCCATTATCTAAATTTTCCTTAGCAAATGAAACCATTAAAATACCATTTGAAATAGCCACACCTATACACATCATGGTACCAGTCAATGCGGGTACACTTAAGGTTGTGCCGGTAAAAAATAGCATACTGGTGACACCACCAAATACTGATAATAAACCACAAATAATAATGCTGGGATATAACCATGACTGAAAGTTAACCACCATTAAAAAATATACTAAGACAATGGCTTCTATAATGCCGATATACAAATCATGGAAAGTTTGTTCTTTGGTATCAATCTGGCCCCTAATATTGATTTCTGAACCTGTGGGTAATAATGTTTTGACTTCATTAATGACCTTTTGTATGTCTTTATACACTGAACCTAGGTCTCTATTTTCTGCACTGGCGTAAATATTTAAAACGGGTAATACATTGTAATGGCTCACCACAAGCGGCACATAAGTACGTTTAATATTTGCCATAGCACCTAAAATTTGAGGTGTGGTGCTGATATTTGAATTGGTGATGGGAATATTGGATAAATCATTTAATGATGCCATTTGATATTGTGGGGTTTGAACATTAATTGGATAAGACATCTTGTCAGAGGGGTCTATCCAAAAGTTTGGGGTGATTTGAAAGCCACCAGTTAAACTAAAAAATAAATTATTTGCAATATCGGCTTGAGTAAACCCTAGTTCTTTGGCTTTTGTTCTATCAATATTCAGTTGAAAAGAGGGGTATTGATGAGATTCACGAATTCGTGCATCGACAATACCAGGTATTTTTTTTAATTTTTGTAAAACCACATGAATAAATTTATCGTTTTCTGTAACTTTAAGCCCTGATACTTGTATATTAATTTCTGAAGGATTCCCAAAATTAAGTATTTGATTGACCATGTCGGCAGGTAAAAATGAAAATGTGACATGAGGCAAGGTTTCTTTCAATGTGTTTCTAAGAATTGGAATGTAGTTATAAATGGAATGATGTTGAGGTTTTAAAGTGATATAAGTATCGGTATCATTAGCGCCATTTGTCCCTGAATTCAAATAAGTTAAATTCAAGCCTGCGATGGGTAAACCAATATTATCGACAATATTATCAATCTCATGATTGGGAATAATTTTTCGAATCACTTGATTGACTTGGCCGGCAATTTTAGCAGTTTCTTCTATTCTTGTTCCAGGGGGTGCTGAATAGTGTAGTAAAATTTCTCCAGCATCTACTTTGGGAAAAAAGTCAGAACCCACTAATGGGTATAGGAAAATACCAATAAATCCTGTTAATAGAATAAATAATTTTCCAAAGTGTTGAGGGTTATTCATCACCATCTTTAAAAAGTAAATATATTTATCTTGGAAAATAGAGAACTTAGTATTAAATGCATGATGAACATGCGCTAATGTTCGAGTAAAAAAGTTGTCTTGATTTTCTGCTTGTGCTAAGAGGTAGTTGGCCATCGTGGGCACCAGTGTTCTAGATAAAAAGTAAGAGGCTAACATTGCAAATATCACGGCTTGTGCCATGGGTACAAAGAGGTATTTAGAGATGCCTTCTAAAAAAAACAAAGGGACAAAGACAATACAAATACTAATGGTGGACACAATCGCTGGAAAAGCAATTTGTTCTGCACCGAGCATGATTGCATCATATATCGATTTGCCTCTTTCTAGGTGCCAATTAATATTTTCAATGGTGACGGTTGCGTCATCTACTAATATACCAACTGCTAAAGCCAATCCCCCAAGGGTCATGATATTTAAGGATTGGCCTAATATATTTAAAACTGAAATAGAAACTAAAATTGATAGGGGAATAGATACTAAAATAATAAGAGTGCTTCTAAGACTCCCTAAAAACAATAAAATCATACATGTGGTTAGAAATGCAGCAATGCTTCCTTCTACTAAAACACCTTGAATCGCAGATAATATAAAAACGGCTTGATTACCAGTGACTGCATATTTTAGCGCAGGGTCTAGGCTTTCTTTAATTTTAGGGATTAAATTTTTTATATTTTGAATAATATCCAAAGCAGAAACGTTTGCAGATTTCTCAATACCGAGCATCACGGCTCTTTGGCCATTTAAGTTCACAATATTGGTTTGGGGTATATAACCATCTCGAACATGTGCAATTTCATTGGTATAAATGACAGTATTGGGATCACTTTTAATTGGAAAACGATTAAATTCATCACTATTGGTTGGACTATTATTGGTATCGATAAAATATTCGTATTTCCCAATTTTTTGGGTTCCTGCTGGTAAAATTAAGTTTTGTTTCATGATTTCAGTATTCACATTTTGCGCTGAAATCCCATATTGCTGCATCGCCTTAGAATCTAGGTCAACCATGATTTCTCGGACTTTACCGCCAAAACCAGGCGGAACAGAGATACCATTCACACTGGCAAGTCTTGGCCTTACAAAAAAATTAGCATAATCATAGAGTTTTTTTTCATTCAAACTGTCACTACTTAACAGCAGCCGCATTAATGACACAGTGGATGCATTGTATTGCAGAACAAAAGGAGGGGTAATGCCAGGGGGTAGCCATTTGATAATGGTCATGGCAATAGCGGTTAATTGAGCAATTGCCAAAGAGATGGAACTGCCTTTGGTGAAATAGATTTTAGTGACACTCACACCTAGTAATGACTCAGATTCCATGCGTTCAATATTATTGACAGTGGTGGTGGCATAGAGTTCAAAAAGTGTTGTGATATAGCTTGCCATTTTATCAGGCGGCATGTTTGTGTAGGTCCAAACAACACTTGCAACAGGAATATCAACATTTGGGAAAATATCTGTAGGCATTTTTTTAATGGAAACAAGCCCTGAAATAAAAATAAATAGGGCAAGTACCACAAATGTGTAGGGGCGTGACAAAGCGATTCTAACAAGCCACATATTGAGTTATCAAAAAAGTAAATATCCATCTTAAAAGAGTTTTTTCATAAAGTCTATGAGTACAAAAGTTATCACTTTTGAAAATGACATGAGGGTTTATTTATCTCTGGTTTTAGTGATATTTTTTTATTTTGTTTTTTAGCAGTTTTCTCTATTTAAA
>DNMA01000099.1 GCA_003489505.1 Legionellales bacterium
CAGTTGTTTTTCATGGCTCGAGAGTTCTTGTTTTTCTTTCATATTTTTACGTTTACGGGTAATTAATTTTAGACCGCCTTGCATTAATTCCTCGAAAATTTTCTTGCCCAAATAGCCTTTATCGCCAAAGGCAAGACGTTTGAATCCTTTCAAAAGAGGGACTGCTTTCTGGCTATTAGAACGACTACCTCTCGTTATTTTAAAGCCCAACAATTCACCTAAATCATTGGTCACAATATGCAGCTTTAAGCCAAAGAACCAGCCAACGGAAGTTTTTCCATATTCTGCGGGGGATCAAAAGTTTTGTGTCGTTTGGAACGTTTAAGGTGACAATCGGGTAAACAACTGGAATCAATATAGCATACGCCTTTTTGCCTGTCAGCTTTGATTTGAGTGAATATGATAAGTGAGAAAATAGCTCGACTCATGAGATGAACAAAACGTTCATAGCTTGGCAGTTTTGGAAAACAATCTTTGCGGTAAAACTTGGGGAAGCCATTGTAAAAGTTTTTGAAGTCTCTAAATCGAGACATCTGAAACATCACCAAAATGGTCATTATTTCACTAATTGCTATACAACAAGAAGGTCCACGATGACTTTTGGCAGGACTTAACAACATATAATTTTGATAATGATGCTAACTCATTGCAAAAATCATCAATATCACAGAAAATATTAACCAGCTGGTGCGCGTCCATATACAAAGTTCCTTCCCGGGAAAATTTGCGATATTACCGTGTTCCAGCTACTTTTTCCATTTTGAAATCATCTAACCCATTGATTATAATAATCTTTTTAAACTTCGAAACCCATTATTGGGGTTAGATAAGGGTTGGCATCAAAAGGACGAGGAATCGTCAAAAAAGAAAAGAACAGTAGTCAAGCTTAGTTTGACTGCTTAGTATTGAAAGCTCACTACTTCAGTGGCGAGTAGTTTACTAATTAGAAATCAATCAGGGATGAACCATGTCGAGTGTTAGCAATCAACAAATTAAAATGATTAATTACCCTTTGGTTAGAGTTTCCTTATTTTCATTTTTAATTACATTTATCTCACTACGAGCATTGGTATTTTGTATAATGAAGTTTCGAGCTTATTATATGTATGTCTTTATCGATGGCAGGCATATTCATCATTTTACTGAAGGGTTTATCATGCTTGCCCTCCTTGCAGGTTATATGATTTTTTTCCAAAGTAAAAAAACATGGTTAATTGCGCTTCTATATGGGATGGCTCTTGGCTTAACATTTGATGAATTTGGAATGTGGATCTGTCTCAACATCAATTATTGGCAGCAAAGCAGTTTTTTGGCAGTTGCTTTTATCACTATATTTTTAGCAATACTTGCATATGCTCCTTCTTTAAAAAAGCTTCATTTAATTCAAGTTATGTTGCTCATCGTTTTAATTATTGGAATTTCAGTTATTCTTCGTGAAACAGGAAATTATATCCACTCGACGGATGATGAAAGACTGCGTACTTTGTTTCGAGAACAATCCCCTGACCGCAAGAGTGTCAACTTTAATTGGAGTATAAAACATGCTTTTAGTCAAAGCTGATATACTGAATTTTTAGTTTCTTTGATTTCTTATTCGCACTAAAAAGCAGACGATTATCTATAAGTTAGACTCAATCAACAATATCTTTGGTTCATATAAAGTCTATGACAACACTCCCACTAAATGAAAGGATTCATTCTAGTGAGAGCTTCTTGGATAGAGCTTCGTTTCTTCTGTAAATTCTGTTTTACTTCATGAGTATTTGACGATTTTGATTAAAAAATACAACCTTAAGGCGACATCTTTGTTGACAAACACCGACTGCGTCATGCTGATACAAGCTATGACTACCAGGAATCATGCGACTAAAAAACTGTTCAATATCTTGTGGAGCCGCGTTAGAGGCGTTTTCGGTTATCAGTAACGAAGCTGGTATGTTTACTAAATACATGACAAAGCCCCATGCTCATGTCTTAAGTAATATTCATCAAGCCTCTACCTTTTGTATTCACAGCTATCGTTGTTTGTTTTATGACATTTTTTTAATATAGTTTTGACGCTCTTGGCTAGATAGATGCATTGAAAAAAAGCCAGAATCTTGTTGATGACCGATTTGACTGATTGCATGAGCTAATTCATCTTGTTGCACACCTAAATGCTCAATAGCATAAAAATCGGCCTCTCTATCCATTTTCTTAAAATAAATACTTAAAGTTTTATTTAAAACTAAAGAAGAAATCACAAATATGCTACTGGATAAATGAAATGGCCAATTGGATGTCTTTAAACTCATCTCAAAAATATTACAAGATATTGCAAAAAATATCCAAATAGGTGTCATGTCTTTTATAAACATTAAAGCCTCATGTCTTCGTTGATAGTGTCCACAGACCAAGTGCGCGATAGCAATGGATAACAATGTCCGAACTTCAGTTTTAGGCAGTTTTGCAGTCAATAAATTTTCAGACAATAAAATAATATACTCTTCTTGGCGGCTCCAAAAGCGCATTCTTGCAATAGAAACGGCAGGTGCAGACTGATCAGAAATAAATTTTAAACGCTGATATTGATTAGCAGTTTCAAAAGATAACTCATCTTTAAACTGGATTAATAAATTTGCAATGACTTGAAGTTGGGGGTTTTCTCTGAGATGGGTAAGTTGGTGTAAATCAGGCTCTTGCTGATAGTATCGGTCATCAATGATCTTATCAATCAATCTAAAGAACAAACAAAAACTGGTAATGAAAAATTCAATCTCAAAAAAACGATAAACTGATAGCATGCGCATCCCTAACCGACAGACTAAAAAATTGATTTAATCTTATCAGTATTTGGGATGTAATGAAACGCGTATGACCTAATAAATTCCGTGTTTGATACGATAAATTTGGATCTTTCTTAAGGCTGCCAAACTCGTTTGGTTTTTAAAAACCGGAGCTTTTTTATACATATTCTTTCTAATTTGAGCCTCTTTGGGTCCCAAAGCATAGCAAGCTAATACACAAAAAATTGAATAAGCCAAAACAAATAAACGCATAATGCAACTCAATTAAATCAAAAAGTAATAATATTATACAATAAATTAACCCTTATGGGGGGCTTTTTTTACTTTTTTCCTTTAATATATGAAAAAATCAATTGGGTCAGTTTTCTCACCACATCGCGCGTCACTTGTTTGACAATCGGATTCTTGGCAATTACCTCTATAGCACTGGGTCCTTCTGGCTCAACATTTTTTATTTTCTCATCAGCAACGACTTTTTGATTTAAAATTTCCATGGCCGATTCTCGTTCGAGTCGGTCATGGTATTTGAGATTCAGTGCCGATTGACTCAAAACACTTACTTCTTCTTCTTCGGTTAATACCCCCATTCGCGATTCAGGGGTACGAATCATACATTGCACCAATGGTGTTGGCGCCCCTCTTTCATCAATAGCGGTTAATAAAGCTTCACCGATTCCTAAAGCTGTCAATAACTCCTCAGTTTTATAATGTTGTGAAATCGGGAAGTTTTTAGCAGTCAAACTCATGGCTTGTCTATCTTTCGCAGTAAAGGCTCTTAAAACATGTTGAATTTTAAAACCCAGTTGGCTTAGGATATTCTCCGGAATATCTTTTGGGGTTTGTGTGCAAAACACTAAGCCCACACCTTTTGAACGAATGAGTTTCACAATAGTATCCATCAAATTTAATAAATTCTTATTGGCATTGTTAAAAATCAAATGGGCTTCATCAATAAATAATACTAATTTGGGCTTATCTAAATCACCACACTCGGGTAAAAGACGATAGAGATCAGATAATAATTTCACCATAAAAGTAGAAAATAAATAAGGTTTATCTTGCATATCCATGACACGCAAAATGGAGATTAAACCTTTATCTTGATTAATACGTAATAAGTCTCTGACATCTAAGGCTGGCTCGCCAAAAAAGTGCTCTCCCCCTTGGGATTCTAGCTCAATAATTTTTCGCATAATGGTACTGATACTCGCACCCGATACTTTGCCATATTGTTTTTCAATTTGTTGTTGACCGATATCAGCTTGAGAAAATTTCAATAATGATTTGAAATCATTTAAATCAATGAGTAATAGCTGATTATCATTGGCATATTCAAATAAGATAGTAACCACACCTGATTGAGTGTCATTTAATTCTAACAAACGAGAAAATAATAAAGGTCCAAAATCTTTAATTGTCGCTCGAACAGGTACCCCTTTGATATTTGGGCTTAAACTTAAAAGCTCTACTGGGAAATTTTGCGGTTTATATTCTAAACCTAGAATTTTACTTCTTTCTTGAATTTTATCAGTGAGGACGCCAGACATTGCTAAACCTGAAATATCCCCTTTCATATCCAAGACAAGACTGGGGACACCAGCGAGTGAAAGCTGCTCTGCCAGCACTTGTAAGGTTTTGGTTTTACCACTACCTGTTGCGCCTGCGACAAGTCCATGACGGTTGAATTGTTTAAGGATAAGATTGACAGATGCATTCTCAATCGGGTTTTGGTCAACAATGATTTCACCCAATTGAATAACGGGCAAGTCTTTTTTCTGATATGCGTCAATTAAATCCTTATACATGAGCTATCCTTTTATCGGGCTTATTATTATTTTATAGACTAAAAAAAAAACATAGTAAAGCCGGTGCGCTCAAATCTCTCAAACATCCACTATACTAAGATTAGAAATCACAAAAAACGTAAAATGAACAAATTGAAGTTTTTTATTTTAACTTCTTTGTTCGCAAATCATTTCATCTATGCCAAGCCCTCAGAATACCAAATTGAAACTGATTTAAGAGAAAAAAGGGAATACACAAGCTAATAATCACCTTTTAATTCTTTTATCTATTAACATACTGGCTATGGTATTCCCTGTCGTATTTAATAGTGTGGCGATGGGGTCGATAATAATACTAATTGCCGCTATCGATACTAATGCATGACTTGGAAAACCATAGACAGATAAAATGAGAAGCTCACCCAACATGCCACCACTAGGAATTGCCCCCATCACAGTTCCCACGAGTAAAGAGACCATCATAGCCATCATCACCAATCCAAATCCTGAGAAATCTATATGAAATGCAGCCATTAAAAATGCAATTTTAAATATTCCACCAATGACAGAGCCATCTTTATGAATAAAAGTCCCGAGGGGAATGGTGGTCTCATAAACCTCTGCTTGAATACCCATGTTTTTTGCAGCCTCGTAATTCGCAGGAATTGCTGCAGCACTACTACAAGTCGCTAATGCAGTGGTGGCAGGTAAAGTAATATTTCCCCAAAAGCTTATGACCCCTTCTTTGCCTCGGGCATAATAAGCAAACAGGGTATAAATCACGACAAAATAAAATACGGCAAATAGGTAATAAGTCATGGCCACTCGGGTATATTGTGAAATCACCTGAGGCCCCAACTCAGCAACCATATTGGCAAAATAAGCAAAAAAACCAATGGGCGCATAGTACATGACATAAGAAAAAATCTTCATACAAATGCTTTCACCCAATTCTAAAAAAGCCAAAATCTTAGATGAGCCTGCAATCCCAACAAACATCGAAAAAATCATTAATGCTAAGATATGCTGATGGGATAACAAATCCCCAAATTGACGAACACTCAAAAGCTCAACAATTTTATCTAATAATGAAAACCCCTTTTCTATAGGTGCTGAATTTTGAAAAATACTAATTTCTTGGATGGGAAATAATCTGACAACACAATAACTTAAGACAGCTGCGATGAGACCGGTCACTAAAAAGACCCAAAAGATACTTTTAAACATATTGCCAATTTGATGATGCGCTTTAAGCTTGGCAAATGCTTTTGCCACACTAAAAAATATTAAAGGCACAACCATCGTAAAAATCAAATTCAAAAACAAATCACCTAGAGGTGTTATCCATTTTGCTTTTTCAGGATAATGATAGCCAAATCCTGCTCCCGCAATTAAAGTTAAGATTAATAAAATGGGTAAATAATAGGTTCTAAATAAGTTTTTGGTCAAAGGCATCATGGATTCCAAATCATACAACACTCGTTTCATTTTGCGCCATTTTCTCTAATTCTTGCAGAATAGGCCCATTGAGATAATATTCTAAGTCGGTCAGCATATGTTTGACAATCACTCCATCAAATAATCGATGGTCCCAAAATAATCTAAAAAGACCTGTTTGAGAATTAAATACAAAATTGATACCAACAGGTGATTTAATCGATAAAGATGTTAAATCTTTACCAGCACCAGTGACCCCAAATGTTCCAAAATAATGTAATCGAAAGATGGGTAAATGAATACCCATCCACCAGTAGAGACGACGCAACAAAAAAGGAAAACGATTGAACTTTAAAAACCGACGAAAATTTAAGTTTTCTTCAGGCGTTTGGGTTTTCGACTCATGTATCAATTGAGCAATCGATTCCAGCGATAATTTTTCAGGGCTATCAATTTTAAGATACATCACCATATTTTCATGTTGAATCTCACGTTCAATAGCGAGCATCGCAACCACTCTGGAGTATTGATAAAGATAAGTATAGGGATAGGAAAATAAATGTTTTCTTAATTCTGGATATTGCTGAGAAATATAGGCAAATGCTTTAATAAAAATGGCATACCAGCTCACAGGTTTTGCACATTGCTTTCTTAGCGCTGATAAAGCTTCTAAATTAAAATGGGTTTCAGCACTGACCAAATGATAGGACATTTTTTTACTGAAATAGATAAAATCCATCATACATTTTCGAGAAAAAGGTATCGGTATTTTACGACCTCTTTTTTTAGCCACATTCACTCCCTGTTTTTATTTCAAACTATTAATTAAAGAAAACCATCCTCGGTAAGCTGCTTCGATTTCTACATTCCGATTTTGAAAATTGATGGTTTGATTCAATTGCCAATCTTCAATATTAGCAACTGCATCAAAAGATTGTCCAGCAATCCATGCAGCTCCCTTTGCGGTATTCTCAAAAGTGTTGGGAATCAAAACTTGTATTTGATTTAAATTAGCAAGAAATTGAATAAACCAACTATTCTGAGCCATCCCACCATCAACACTTAATTTTAAAATTTTCTGTCCAATTTCATGATTCATCACGTCTAAAATATCACGTGTCTGAAATGCAACAGATTCCATAACTGCTCTCACCAAATGTGCCTTTTGGGTTGAACGAGTTATTCCAATAAAAGATGCCCCGGTGGCAGTCAACCAGTGTGGAGCACCAAGCCCTGAAAATGCAGGGATAAAATAAAGGCCATCATTGGATGAGACCGATTCTGCCAAAGCTTGAGACTCTTGATAGTTTTGAATTAAACCTAGATTGTTTTTTAACCAGCTCATACAAGAGCCTGCATCGTAAATATTACCTTCTAGTGCATAAGCCACTTTTCCTTTCATCGCATAGGCAATGGTAGATAATAAGCCCTTTCCTGAAAGACAAATTTTAGAACCCGTATTGGCGACTAAAAATCCACCCGTTCCATAAGTCATTTTTGCTTGACCAAAATTCATGGCACCTACCCCAACCAATGAGGCTTGCTGATCTCCTATGACACCACGAATGGGTATAGTGCACCCTAAAATATCGGAAGAAATATTTCCAAAGTGAGCATCACAATCTAGAACTTGAGGGAGTATTGTTTTGGGCACCCTAAATAGTTTTAATAGTTCCTCATCCCAGACATGTTCATGGATATTAAATAATAAAGTTCTTGAAGCATTAGTAATATCTGTTGCATGAACTTTCCCAGCTGTTAAACACCAAATGAGATAAGAGTCGATGGTTCCAAATGCAATGTTTTTAAAATCTTGAATTTGATGATGTTCAATCATCCAAGTTAATTTGGATGCTGAAAAATAAGGGTCAATGGGTAATCCTGTTTTTTGATAAACCCAAGGCTGATGTTCTTTGAGCTCATCACAAAACGCTTGCGTTCTTCTATCTTGCCAAACAATGGCTTTGGATAAACACTTGCCAGTAACTTTATCCCATAACAACATGGTTTCACGTTGATTGGTAATGGATACACTCATGATATCTAAAGGGGCAATATCAAGACACGCCTCTTGAATAACTAATTTGGTTTTTTCCCAAATCTCATGAGGACAATGCTCCACCCAAGCAGGTTGAGGATAATATTGAGTGAGTTCTTGAGAAGAAATTTTTTTTATTTTTCCATGAACATCAAACAATATTGCTCGGGTATGGCTAGTCCCTTCATCCACTACCAAGATATACTTCATATCTATATGTTATCCGTTCATATTTTTTATCAATTCTAACATAGTTGATTTATCCACCCAAGTTCGTAATACTGGATAATAAAAAAATGAAGGTCAATGATGATTAGAATTCCCTCAATTTTAGCTTTATTTTGTCTAAATGCCAGCGTTTCATTTGCGCAAATGATTGATTTAACTCATGATTTTGACACTAAAACGATTTACTGGCCAACCGAAAAAGGTTTTTCTCGAGAGACCGTTTTTGAAGGAAAAACGCCCAAAGGCTACTTTTACTCGGCTTTTAAATTTTGTGCGCCTGAGCATGGTGGAACTCACATTGATGCCCCCTTTCATTTTTCAAAAAACGGTATCACCGTTGATGAAATACAACTGAAAAATCTTATTGGTAATGCTGTTGTTATCGATGTTCATGAAAAAGTAAAATCTAATCGGGATTATCAAGTCCGTGTCGATGACATCAAAACCTATGAAAAACAATATCGCCCTATTGATGGCAAAGATATTGTTTTATTTAGGACCGGCTGGAGCCAGTTCTGGTCTAATAAAAAAGCCTATTTGGGCTCGGATAAATTAGGTGATACAACACATTTACATTTTCCAGGTATTTCACCAGAGGCTGCAAAATACCTAGTTGATGCTCAAGTCAAAGGCATTGGTATTGATTCTGCAAGTATGGATTCAGGCAATTCAAAAGATTTTTTGGTGCATCGAACAATTTTAGGGGCCAATTTATTTGGCTTAGAAAACTTAACCAACTTAAAAAAAGTTCCTCCGATGGGGAGTTTGATTATCGTCGCACCAATGAAAATTAAAGGTGGAAGTGGTGCGCCTACAAGAGTATTTGTTATTTTAAAATAATAAGGAAGATACAAATGAAAATCATCTACTTTACCATCATGCTCATCTTGACCACTATTTCACAAGCAGATGAATGCCCCACTCTCAAAGTTTCAGATTGTAGCGTTCACAACCAATCCAAAGACTTATGTGAAAAAAGTTATTATTCATCTAAAAATAATTTTGTTTGCCACTATTATGAGACTTTGGATGGTAATAGCTGTACAAGTATCGGTAAAACCTGCAACGTTAATCATCAAACATCACGAAAACCTAAATAAACTAGGATGCATGGGCCTTGTGCAATGACCTCAAGGCCTAAATCATGACAGCCTTGAATGGCTTTTTGACTTTCTGCTCCTGGTTGCATCCAAACGTGCTGAATACCCGTTTTTGCAAGTTCTCTGATGATTTTTTCAGTAATAGGTGCAGGCGTAATGATTGAAATACTTTTCACAGTTTTTGGTAAATCTAAAACACTGGTATAAGCCTTGAGACCTTCAATTACATCAAGATAGGGATGAACAGGATAAACCGTTTTATGATTTTGCATATAACAACGCAAAACCTTATTTCCATATTTACTTTGATCAGCAGATGCCCCGACCACAGCAAAAGCCTCTGATTTAAAAAAATTCTCTAACAATTGATTATTCATGACTATCCTTTTCTAAACGAAGACCTACAGCAATTTTCCATTCAACAGTTGGCAAAACCAATTCTCGTTTAACTAAATCAAATAACCCAAATAAAAATTCAGCTCGAGAGCAAATGATATCTTTCTTTTTAATGATTTGTTCAAGTTTTCCGATTTTCTTTTCATAAGATACAAGCTTAGTTTCAATGATAATTTCATCATCGAGGATTAACTCTTTTTCAAATGTAATTTTTGCTTCTAATATCACCGGCCCAAGCCCTGCTGCCTTAATTTTTTCAAGTCCAAATCCATTTTGTGTAATCAAATCCCAACGTGCATCTTCGTATAAATTTAAATACTGTGCATTATTCACATGCTGAAATTGATCCAGATGATGCCTGCAAATTTTTGTGAAATATTGATGGCTTTTCAATCGATATCTCCTCTCTAGTACAATTGAGCTAATATGTAGTAAAACGGTCTCAGTTCATCTTTATGTCTTGGGTCTTTCACCCAAATAGTTTGAATAGGCGATTTCACTTGCATAAATTCATAGACAAATGGATAGTTTAATTCATGTTTTTTCCAGGCTATCAAAATAACATTTTGACCATGATGCGTTTTTGCTTGATCCCAAAACTTAAACATCAAACTATAGCCTTTCACAACATGCTGACCTAAAACAGGATATAAGGTTTCAATTTCATGATGTTCTATAGCCTTTTGCTGATAGAACGCTAATTCACCGATAATATAATATTTATCCAAAGCTAAAAAGACCGGACGTTTTCCAGAAATTTTTTCATAATCTTGTGCGACTTGATTCAGACTGATAGCAAATCCTTGCCAATCAATAAACTTTTTAAAGGTATGTTGATAAATCATCATTGGCTTTGCGCTAACAAATAAAACTAAAAAAACAACATAAGCTGGTAATAAAATCTTTAAGCTAATTTTAAAATGTTGTGTATAGCAATTTTGACCCGTTTTTTGTAATAAAGCAGCAAACCAGGGAATAAAAGCTAAAATAATGGGGCCTATCCAATTAAACTTAATGGGGTGAATCAAGCTTGCACAAGCAAATATCAACAAAGGAAAAAAAGTATAAACTTGTATAAAAAATTTTGAGGAAGACTCCAAAATAGATGAAGGACGAATTAAATGATATAGGGCAAAAAGACCAATAGGTAAAATAAAACTCAAAAGATATAAAAAGAGAAGATGCAGCGTAAATTGATAAGGCTCATTTAATCTTCTGGTGGATTGAAAAGCAAAGGAGGCCCAATCGTGAGAGGCATTCCAATAAATAACAGGTGAAAATATGAATAAAGCAATTAAGCCACCAAGGTATAATTCCTTTTTTCTCCACCAAAAACGGTAAGCAGGTGAAATGCCAATCAAAATTAATGTCGCAATAGCGATCAAAATAATACTATATTTAGACAACAAACCCAAACCTAAGAAAATCGCTGCCAGATAAAAATAAGCCGTCTCATTTAAAATGATGGAGCGATACAAATAATAAAGCAGTGCCGACCAACATAATAATAAAGGCATATCAGGTGTCATAAACATCGACTGTAAGAAAAAAAACGGCAAAACAGAGACTAATAATAAAGCCGTTAAGCCTGTATTTTTCTGAATGAGTTCACTGA
>DNMA01000032.1 GCA_003489505.1 Legionellales bacterium
CTTTTTTTTCATTGAACCATTTAACGTGTCCAATTTCTCTTTGCGACATTTCGCGATCCCCTTTTTTACAATATTAACAAAAAACACATAACTGCCTATTAAGCAGTCAAACTATCATTGAAAACCAATGACATAATTTAGAATACCAGTTTTTTTATGATTGTTAACCTTTTTTTGTAGTGTAAATACAAAAAAATTAATATTTCATGAAATTGACTAATTCCTAACAGGCTTTTATAGTAATCTTACATTAATTTAGAGTTCTTCTTTCATGTCAAAAAAATACCTTATTCAGCTTTTAAGTTTCTTCATGCTTTCACCATCCATTCATGCTCAAAATAATGATTATCTTTATACCGATTGGATGGATAAACATTACCAGCCGGCTTATAACTTTTTTTTATATGCCAATAATAACTGGATTAAAAATAACCCCATTCCTCACGATAAAGGACGCTGGAGTATTTTTGATTCTCTGGATGAAAAAGTTAATCATCAAATTCAATCGATGATTTTAAATTTACCTCAAGATAAAAAGCGCTTTACCAATACAATCAATCAACAAATTTATGCTTATTATGCTTCAGGAATGAATACCCAACAGATTGAAAAAACAAAAGCCACTCCTTTAATGCCATTGGTTGAGCAGGTTCAAAATATCCAAAACTTAGAGGATTTAGCCAAGCTCACTGCAAAGCTCCATCAGTATGGTATCAATGTCTTTTACGCATTCAGCTCAACATCTGATATTCATCATGAAGGGCAAATGATTGGTGGTATTGTACAAGATGGCTTGAATTTACCGCATCGGGATTATTACCTCAAAGATGACCCTAAAACCTTAAGTATTAAGGCATCTTATATCAAAATACTAGAAACCATATTTCTAGATTTAAAATATAGTCGAGCCAATGCAAAAAAAGCAGCGCTTGATACCTGGGAAATTGAAAAAAAACTAGCCGGTTTTTCCAAACCACAGGATTACTTTAGAAACCCTAAAAATATTGACCACCTCAGTCAATCAAAAGCGTTATCAAAAAATTATCAACATCTTTATTTGGATGAGTATTTTGCTTTAAGAGGCTTATCAAAGGATTTTCCAATTAATAATTTTACCCCAAGTTTTTTATCCACTCTCGATGATTATCTTGCAGGCCTTCCAAGTAATCAAATCAAAAATTATTTACTGGCACATATTTATTTTACTTTTGCTGATAATTTACATCAATCGATTCGTAATGAATTCTGTCAGGTCAAAATGATTTTATCGGATATCGAAACTTGTCCATTACGCTGGAAACAAATTATTACTGAACTCAATACCTATATGGGTTATGCAGTGGGTGATATTTATCTGGAACATTATTACCGAGCGGGTGCCATTGAAAAAACCACAAGCATTGTTGAACATATTAAACAACAAATGGAGGCTCAGTTGAGCGCTAGTCAGTGGCTATCACCTCATACTAAAAAATTTGCTCTATTAAAATTAAGAAAAATGCGCTCTAGAGTCGGGTTTAATCACTTTGATATAGATTACAGTACTTTAGAGATAAGCCAATCCAAAAGCTATCTTGAAAATGCATTGGCTTTAAGTCAATTTGAAACCCAGCGCAAACTCGTCAAAATCGGACAGGCCAAAAATGAAAACGAATGGGATATGCCACCTCAATCGATTAATGCTTACTATGATGTGTCAAAAAATCAAATTAATATCCCCTACGGCATCTTACAAGCACCTTTTTTTGATGTAAATGCCACAGATGCAATTAATTATGGCGGGATTGGTGCTGTCATTGGCCATGAAATATCGCATGGTTTCGATGATCAAGGTGCACAATTTAATGAAGTGGGTTTATTTAAAAAATGGTGGACTCAACAGGACTGGGAAAACTACCAAACAAGAGTTCAATGTATTGTGAAGCAATATTCCCAATATCCAGTTCAAGGCACTCAAAATATTCATTTAAATGGAAAAATGGTAAGCGGTGAGGCGATTGCAGATCTTGTAGGGATTCATTTAGCCTATGAGGCATTTATAAAAAGCCAAGCAAAAGCTCAAAGTTCTTTACTAAATGATTTTAAACCCTCGCAACAATTTTTCATTAATTACGGTCATATTTGGGCCTCTCACATCCGAGATGCTGAGGCCTTAAAAAGAAGTCGGATGGATTTTCATCCGCCGATGAATATGCGCGTTAATGGCACTCTAAGAAATGTACTACCCTTCTTTGAGGCTTTTGATATTCCTAAACCTCAAGAGGATAGTCTTTGTCAGTTTTTTTAGTAAGCACCAATATCAATGGTTTTAATTTTGACTGTTAAAGGTGAGCCTGCTCTAATGACAGTCAAATTCACCATAGTTCCCACATCAATATGGGTTAATAGCTGATAAAGCTCATCATAGTTTTTAACGGGATGTCTATTCAAAGCAATAATGATATCACCTAACACGATACGACCAATTCCATTTCGATGAGTTGATTGTAAGCCAGCAACTTGTGCAGGGGTGCCTGGCATAACATCGGCAATTAATATACCTTTTTGAATACCCATATGACTGGAAATATGTGGCGCAACAGGTTGAATTCCAATGCCTGCTAGTTTTACCCGGCCATGTTTAATAATTTGATTCGCGATATGCTCAATTTCTGTTGCAGGTACAGCAAAACCAACGCCTGCAGAACTGCCGGATTCAGAAAAAATGGCTGTATTCATACCAATTAAACGTCCACGACTATCTAAAAGTGGTCCTCCTGAGTTTCCAGGATTAATTGAAGCATCGGTTTGAATCATATCATGAATTTTGACACCACCCACACCGGGCACCTGACGCCCTAATGCAGAAATCACTCCAACTGTTAAACTGTGGTCAAATCCAAATGGATTACCGATGGCTAAGGCCTTTTGTCCCACTTGAAGCTCAGGCGTTGGCGCAATTTCAATTTGTGATAAGGATTTTAAGCTTGCCAGTAATTTCGGTGATTGAATTGCAAGTACTGCAATATCTTTTCTGGGTTCAAAACCAATGACTGTTGCATCAGAAGTCATACCATTCATCGTAATCGAGAATTTGTCAGCGCCTTTAATCACGTGAAAATTTGTGATCACATGCCCTTGATTGTCCCATAATATACCAGAACCTGAGCCAGACTCTTTGACTTCAAATGATTGATGAAATGGATCAGCAATTGTCTTTAAGCGATGGATGAATGCAACCCTTGGAGAAACTTTCTGAAAGACTACAATGGTATTTTGCTCTTCAGGTAAAAGCGTTAAGGATTGAGCAAAAGAAATATTTGAAATCAAACAAAGAGATACGAATAAGAACTTAAAGGTTTTCATGGCACAAATAACATCTTATTGAATAAAACAGTGATGTTATTATATTACATGCGCAACTTATAATCAAACTGATTTAAAAGAGCAGAAAAACCTGCTCTCTATTTTTTAAAATTCCACATGGTTTGAATAACTTTATCTTTATCAATAAAGTAATGTTTTAAATTCCCTAGAAGATGAAGAACAATCATGCCACCAATTATCCAGGCTAAATAATAATGCGTCCAAACAAAAAAGTCTTCGATGGCTTTATTTTTTTCAATTCCCGGGAAAGGCATATCAAATATACCAAAAAAACTAGGCGTATATTTGCCAGCTGAACTCATGATCCAACCAGATAAGGGCATGGCTACTAACAAAAAATAAAAGCTATATTGCACAAATCGGGCTAATTTCTTTTCCCAATGGGCTAATTTTTTAGGTAAAACCGGTCTGCCATCTTTGAAAATGAAAGCTATTCGAAACACCATCAGGATTAAAACCAGTAATCCAAATGATTTATGCCAGAAATAGGCGGAGTCGGGTAAAAATTTAAAAGACATACCGATTGCCATTAAACCTAAAACGGTAATGGCAATCACAGCATGCATTATTTGAGAACGATATGAGTATTTTTTCATATTAAACTTCCTTGTTAAATGTTTAATTCCTTAAAAGAACTCACATACATCTTCATCTTGACATCTTTGCATTGCTGTTTGTGTCAAGTCAAGCAAGTCACGTGAAGCAACAAAAAACATCGTATAGGTTAAAGTATTACAAGTTTTAAAACTATCTAAAAGATGATTCCAACGATCAATCAAACCTCGATGAGTCGATGACCACTCTTTCAAGCGTTGTGCAAAAATTGCAAAATCATCGCCTTCGTTAATCACTGTATCGGTTAAGAGTCGTTGTTGATCGTCTAAGTCATCTCGTAATGCTTCTCTTGATAAAGACTCCCATTGATTACTTGCAGTATATCCAATAATTTGTAATCGAATATAATCTAATTGTAGGTAATCACCGACTGCAAAGAATGCAGCTGCAGCAGTTTCTACCGAAATAGCCTTTTTAAATGCAATCTCAATAATATCAAAAATCGCAAACATCCCATTTAAGGTCGCTAAGGCTTGACTCATGCTCTCAGGAATACCTTTTTCCATAAAATCAGCTACACGTTTATCGAAATATACACGATAGCGCTCACTGAGGATACTCGGTAAAATCATTCTAAAGGTTTGAACACTTCCGCTGTATTTATCAATTGTTGCTTGAATATTTAAACGTCTTCTTTGAGTTCTTAACAACCAACGCGTTAAACGTCTTAACACTCGAATATGAAGCATTTGTACTTCAACCATTGACTGTGCTGAAATGGAGTTTTGCAATAACTCTAGGCTATTAAGCGTTTCATCCATTTTCAAGACAGTTCGGGCAATCAAATATGCCGAGACAATCGCAGAAGCTGGCGCTCCTGTTTCATCTTGTAAACGATAAATGAAAGTAAAGCCCATTTCATTGACGATTAAATTGCTAATTTTGGTCGCAATAATTTCTCTTTTCAGCGGATGATTTTGCATCGCATCAGCATATTTCTTCGCTAGTTGTTTAGGAAAATAGCTCACCAAAACCTCATTAAAGAATGCCTCTTCTGGTACGTTACTTGCCAAAATTTCTTCTTTTAATAAAATTTTACTGTAGCAATTCAAAACAGCAATTTCAGGAATACTTAAACCCTTATCATTCTGTTTTCTTTCTAATAACACTGAAGTTGAAGGTAGAAATTCGATTTTTCTATCCAACTTTCCAGCTTTTTCAAGGTGGTCCATATAACGAATATGTAAATCCACTTGATTTGGCGCTTGTGAGGCTAATAAACTAATTGCTTTGGTTTGTTGATCATTTTCTTTTAAAACAAGGCCTGCGACTTCTTCTGTCATATCACTGAGTATGATGTCACGTTGTTTTAATGTTAAATCACCATTTTTAACTAAACCATCCAATAAAATTTTAATATTTACTTCTTTATCAGAACAGCTTACGCCACCAGAATTATCAATAAAGTCGGTATACATTCGGCCACCACGAAGCGCATATTCGATACGACCTTTTTGGGTAAAGCCAAGGTTCCCACCTTCACCAACAACTTTGCATTTTAATTGGTTGGCGTTGACACGAATCATATCATTGCTTCTGTCACCAACATCAATATTGGATTCTTTTGAAGATTTCACAAAAGTACCAATACCACCACTCCATAATAATTCAGTAGAAGAGGTCAATAAACGCTTAATTAACTCATTAGGCTCTAGACGTTCTTCTTGAATATCAAAACGTTTTGCAATCTCTGGAGAGATTGGTATGTATTTAGCACTTCGACTGAAGACACCACCACCTGATGAAATTTTACTAGCATCATAATCTTCCCAAGTTGAGCGCGGAAGATTAAACATTCTTTGACGTTCAGCATAACTGACAACCGTATCAGGATTGGGGTCTAAGAAAATATGCATGTGGTTAAAAGCAGCCACTAACTGAATATGTTCTGATAACAACATTCCGTTACCGAAAACGTCCCCTGCCATGTCACCAATACCAACGACTGTGAAAGGCGTGGTTTGTATATCTTTACCTAAGTAATAGAAATGACGTTTAACTGATTCCCATGCACCTCGCGCGGTAATACCAATTTTCTTATGGTCATAACCATTTGAGCCACCTGACGCAAAGGCATCCCCTAACCAGAAATTAAATTCTTTAGAGATTTCATTAGCATAATCTGAGAATGTTGCAGTTCCTTTATCAGCCGCAACAACTAAGTAAGGGTCAACATCATCATAAGGAACAACATGTTGAGGTCTGACAATCTCGCCTTTTACATAGTTATCAGTAATATCTAATAAGCTACGAATAAAAGATTTATAACAAGCGACACCTTCGGCCCAAACCTCATCACGATTAGTGCACTTATCTAAACATTTTGGAACAAATCCACCTTTGGCGCCATTTGGTACAATCACAGCATTTTTAACCTGCTGAGCTTTCATCAAGCCTAACACTTCCGTACGAAAATCTTCTTTTCTATCAGACCATCTTAAACCACCACGAGCGACTTCACTACAACGCAAGTGAATACCTTCAAAACGTGGAGAATAAACAAATATCTCATATTTTGGATAAGGTTTTGGCATGCCAGGAATATCTCGGCTGAAGAATTTAAAGCTGACATAAGATTTAAATTCTCCTTGCGCATTCAATTGATAGAAATTGGTACGTAAAGTGTTTTTAATGATAGCAATATATTGACGAATAATTTTATCTTCATCCAAATTAGAAACATGCTCTAAATCTTGCAACATTTCTTCATACAGATGATTTTGATTTAAAGTTCTATCGCCTTTAAATGATGGGTTGAATCGAACATCAAAATATTGAGAGAGTTTTTTCACTAATGGAATATTATGCAATAAGGCAGACTCAATATAATCATGAGAGTAATTAATACCCATCTGCTTGAAGTATTTTGCATAAGCTCTAAACATCATGACTGCACGCCAGTTTAGACCTGCTGCCATCACTAATTTATTAAAGCCATCATTTTCAGCGTCACCAAACCAGACTTTGCTAAATGCCATTTGGAAATGTTCACGAATGTCATCGAGATCTAGGCTTTGCTGACTAGGGTAAGACATCGTGAATTCATTCACCCAGTAGGTATCACCACTTTCTAATTTAATGGAAAATGGACGTTCGCTGATAGCTCTTAAGCCCATATTCTCAATAATCGGTAACACATCAGATAAGGGAATAGTGGTATCTTTTTGGTAAAGCTTTAAGCGGAAATAACCATCATTATCATCAAGCTCACGATAGAAATTCATTTGTAAGCTGGCATGCTCGTTGATCATTTCTAAATATTTAATATCAACAACTGCAACACGGGGATTGAAATGACTGGTGTAACCGGCTGGGAAGGCATTACGATAACGATTGTTTAAGTGATTACCTTGCTCTTCACCATAATTTTCAATTAAGAAGGTTTGTAAATCATCACTCCAAGTACGACCCACTTCAATGAGTTTACGCTCAATGTCATTTAAAAGTGTTGCAGATGGACGATGTGAACCTGGTTTTAACTGAATAGTAAAATGAATTCGGGCTAAGACGGATTCTGAAAACATGGTAGAAAATACGATGGTACTCGCATCTAACATATCTTTTAAAATATTTTCCATCGCGATTCTTAATTCAGTATTGTAACGCTCTTTTGGAACGTAAACTAAACAAGATAAGAATCGATTGAAGGCATCATGCCGAGTAAATAACTTAATGCGCTTTCTATCTTGTAAATGGAAAATACCTTGTGAAATTTCTAATAGATCATTTTCAGTGCCTTGAATTAAATCATCACGTGGAAGGGTTTCTAAAATATTTAATAAAATACGTCCAGCATGAGATCGAGGATCTAATTTTGAAGACTCTAAGATTCTTTTGACTTTTTGACGTAGTAAAGGAATATCACGAATATGAGAATAATAAGCCGCTGAAGTAAATAAACCAAAAATCATGCGTTCGCCAATCACATCCCCTTTCGCATTAAAGCGTTTGATACTGATGGTATCAATAAAGGTATTGCGATGAACCACGGAACTGATTTCAGATTTTGAAATGGTAATAATATTTTTAGATAAGAAATATTTTTGGGCTTCTTTGGGTAAATCAGATAAATTAATTGCTTGAACTTCCGGTCTTCCGGCACTGAAAATACCAGCACCCGAACCTTTTACAGGATCTAGAATTAATTTGTCATTTTGTTTGACTAAATCATAATCTAAAATACCTAATAAGGTGAAATGATGATTTTCAATCCACTTTAAAAACTCTTGAGATTCTTTCACATCCTCTGGATTACAAAACTTTTTTGCTGCTTCTAATTCTTCAACGGATGAAACCACACGCTCACGCATAGGCATCCAGTCTTTAACAACCAAATGAACCTCTGACAAGACTTTTTTCAATTCATCTTCAAGTTGATGCAAAATATGGGCATCAGTTTGACGGTCGATTAAGAAAAACATCGGCGCTTCAATTTGATAAGAATCACCAGTGGCCTCTTTTGATACGATTTCTTTTAATTCGCCTTTATCGTCACGAATAACTCGAATACCGCCCATATTTACCGCTAAATGGAGGACAAACCCCTTGCGATTAATGGCATTTCGGATACTTTCAACCAAGAAAGGCATATCTTTGGTCAAGACTTCAACTACTGTATGCGTTGATTTCCAACCATAACGTTCAAAATCAGGATTATAAATTTTAATTTTTGATTCTTCATTTTTTTTCTTTTCAATCAAAGACCAAAAATTTAAAGCAGCACCATAGAGATCTTCAACTGACCAAAGTTGAATATCGTCTGTAGACATGGTACCGAAAAACTGTTTTGTAAATTCTGCACATAATAAGCCTTCTTTCTTAGGTAGCTTATTTGAAATTTGCTCGCAAACTGCGTTCAGGATCTTTTTCTTGTCTGAATGCATAGCAGTAGTCATGATTCTTTACTCCAAATGTTTAATTTTTCTGGATAAAAGTCCTTATAAGGCTCTTGGAACGATTCGTCAATGAAAACTTTCATTCCACTTTTTACCCAATTAGCTATTTCAATCACTTCTTGATTTCGCATACGTATACATCCATGTGAACCTGGAACACCTAATACTTCCTCATCTGGAGTTCCATGTATATAAATATAACGATTATAAGTATCAACAGAGCCTCCAAGAGGGAAGCCCTCTTCCAGGCCTGATAAACGTATAATTCTTGTTAATATCCAATCTCTATTATTAAATTTACTTCGTAACTCTTTAGAGTATATTTCACCAGTCCAAACTCTGCCAACAAAAACCGAGTTAATTTCATGTTCTAAACCGATGATATCTTTAATTTCATGAAAACCTCTGGGCGTACGGCCAGAGTTTTCAGTCTCCCCTACCCCGTTTTTTCCTGAGGATATGGAAAACTTGGCAATACATTGCTGCTGCAAATAACAATACAAAACTTGTTTGGAAATACTGATGTAAATAAAGCCATCATCTGCATGATGGCAAGGATAATCACTTAGCATTGACAATAACCGTTTTGATATTGGTAAATTCAATTAAGCCCTCTTTGGATAATTCACGTCCATAACCTGAGTCCTTGATGCCACCAAATGGCAAACGAGGATCTGAGGTCACCGGCAAATTCACAAAACAGACCCCTGCTTCAATCACCTGACTAGCTAAATATTCTGCTTGTTCAATATTAGCAGAAAAAACTGAACCACCCAAGCCAAAACGTGTGCAATTTGCCAGATCAATACCCTCATTGAACTCATTAAATCGTGTTACAGCAATCACCGGCCCAAATAATTCCTCTTGATAAGCAATAGAGTCTTTTGTGACATTCGTTAATAAAGTAGGCGGATAATAAAAACCCTTGCCCTCTGGTATACAACCACCTTCGAGTAAAGTTGCCCCCTGCTCAATCATTTTTAGAACTTGCTGATGTAAGATTTCTCGCAAATCAGCTCTTGCCATGGGACCTAAATTGGTTTTTTCATCTAAAGGAGCACCCATTTGGTACTTGGCCATTTCTAAACGAATTTCTTCAACCAATTGATCATGAATATCGGTATGTGCAATCACTCGCTTCGAAGATACGCAAACTTGCCCGCTATTTCTCAAACGAGAAGACACAATGGCTTTGGCAGCTTCTTTTAGATTTGCATCTTCTAAAACTAAGCAAGCATCATTGCCGCCGAGTTCCAGCGATACTTTTTTAAGATAAGGAGCCGCATCACTTGCAATTTTTCGCCCCACATCCTCACTACCGGTTAAAGTCACGCCTCTTACAGAAGGATGGGCAATAATACCAGCCACCGAGCTAGACTCAATAGCAAGGGTTGTCATGCTATTAGTTGGAAAACCTGCTTTGATAAATAATTCTTCAATTTTTAAAGCACTACCAGTTACAATACTTGCGTGCTTTAAAATAACTGTATTGCCTGCAATCATGGTAGGAATCACGCATCGTAAAACTTGCCAGAATGGAAAGTTCCAAGGCATGACCGCTAAAATGACGCCTAAAGGATTATAAGTTACAAAACTCGCATGAAATTCAGTTTGAACCTGATGCGGCTGCAAAAAGTTCATCGCATGTTCAATATAGTATTGGCAACAAAGAATACATTTATCAATCTCAGCTTTAGCAAACTGAATAGGTTTACCCATTTCTGTTGAAATCAATTGCGCACAAGCTTGTTTTTCTTGATTGAGCACTTGAATTAAATTTGAGAATAATTCTAAGCGCTTGGGTAAATCTATACCTCTCCAGCTTAAAAAAGCCTGGTGGGTATTTTGAATTTTTTCTTTGACTTGTTCTGGCGTAAAAATAGCGTATTGATTTAAATCTTCGCCAGTTGCTGGATTAATCGTTTGAATATACATGTAATTTCTCAAATTATTAGGTAGACATTATAAAATAATCTTTTAAAATAATACCATATATGTTGTTAAATTCTGAGTAAAATAATGATAAATACAAAACAAATTTTATGCTTACTAGCGGTCGTTACCCCTTTTTCTGCACCTCAGGCATTCCCAAGAGGATGTGAGTCATCTGGTTATGCATTTCAAAATCAATTTTTAATTTTAAATGATAATGGTGCGCAAACTTTATTTTTTATCCAAAATGCTGGAAACAAGCATATTTCCTTAGAACATGTTGAAACTCGCCAAGATGTTTTCATGAGCCCCAAATTAGAAAGTAAACTCAATATGAGCCAATGGTCTGCATTCTCATCTGATATCAGTAACTTTTACTTTAAATGTATTCAGGGTGAAGGTGAATCTGCACAGCAAGTGAATTGTGGAAGTGTTTTAAATGTTTGTCAGTACCCAAGAGCCCAGTTTCCTTTGAGTAATAAAGGGAATTACTGGATTTCAACCAACAAGGAATTGGCTCAAGTGATTAAAGAGTCAGCATCAAAAGGAATTTATCTAAAATGGTAAAAACAGCATCGACCATGTTACCCTTAGGGACATATGCGCCTGATTTTGCGCTTCAAGATATGATTTCAGATGATTTTATCAAATTATCTGAGTACACTGCTAACAGTAAGGCAACTCTCATCATTTTTATGTGTAATCACTGTCCTTATGTGATTCATATCATTGATCAATTGATCAAATTAACTCAATCCTATGAACACAAACCTTTGAGTATCATTGCCATTAATTCCAATGATCCAGAGCAGTATCCAGATGATTCTCCAGAAAAAATGAAAGAGTTTGCTAAAAAGCATCATTTTCATTTCCCTTATCTCTTTGACTCAACCCAAGAGGTTGCTCGTTCCTATGAAGCAGCCTGTACACCAGACTTCTTCTTATTTAATCAAAATATGGAATTAATCTATCGTGGACAATTTGATGATTCAAGACCAGGCGGTCAAATAACCGTCACCGGAGAGGACTTAAAACACGCCATTGATTGTGTCTTAACCCATCAGGTGAATGAAAAACCACAGAAGGCCAGTTTGGGATGCAATATTAAATGGAAGTAGAATTTTATTTAATTTGTTTTTATGTGCCGGATTCACATCTTGAAATTGTGAAAGAGGCACTATTTGCCCAAGGCGCTGGCGATTTTGGTAGCTATGATAAAGCTTGTTGGCAGACCAAAGGTCAAGGCCAATTTAGAGCTTTAGAAGGCGCCAATCCCCATATTGGGCAAATCAATGAATTGGAAACTTTAAGCGAATACAAAGTTGAAATCATTTGCGCAAGACAACACTTAAAAGCCTGTATTGCAGCATTAAAACTTTCACATCCCTATGAA
>DNMA01000093.1 GCA_003489505.1 Legionellales bacterium
GTATAAATCATACGTCTGATGAATCCTGGATATTTAAAATACTGAGATAAGGCTTCTTCTTTATTTAAACCTTGAATTCATGTCTATCAAGCCCGCGTAAAAGCGCTTGGATCTATACGCATCGCCTCCGGCATACATTTTAGATTGTTGAAATTTAAAAGTGGAAGGAAATGCCAAATACTCTTCTAATAATTGATTTTTTTTCAGGTTTTAATATTTCTAATTGACTATGGGCTGTATCGGCCATTTTAATTTTAAACAACAAAAATCGACCTCATTAATTGCAACAAAAAAGAAAACAAAGGTTAAATGTTTGACAATTCAGGGTTGACATTCATTTAAATGATTACCTAATTTGATTTACAAATCTTAGGGTCTATGGCAAATTAATTATTATCATGACTCATTATCGTATTGAATTATCATGCTAAAATTTAAATTACTATCTATTACTTTTTTATCAAGCTTAAGCATTGCAAGTTTTGCAGCCGCTACAAAAGTCACTAATACGCCACCCAGCCAAGATATTCGTTGTACTAGTACAGTGCCTGATTATTCAGAAAAAGCAAAACTTCGATTTATTAAAGAATGGGCAACTTATGTGGCTCAAAACTCTTTTAATTTAAATCACGATGACTTAGAAAATCATCTCAAACAATTACAGTTTTGTTATTCAAGCTCGGGCTGGAATCAATTTAATCAAGCGCTTCATAAGTCTGGAAATTTAAATTTAATTAACCAACACCGGCTCAAAGCCAACACTGATGTGATTGGCCCCATTGAAGTCAATCATCATCCAAAATACTCCAGTTGGACTGCAATGGTTCCCATGCGTGTAGTATATCAAAATCAAAATCAAAGAATTAGTCAAGAAATGAACGTGCATTTAACGATTAACCAACAAAGCGATAATCATTTAGCAGTCATTCAAATTGTAGGAAGACCTGCAGATAAAAAACTGCCTTCGCCTTAAAGCCAAGGCAGTTAAAAATTTATTGTGGGTTTGGTGCAGGTCGAGTGCGAATCCAATCCCCATCACCATCTTCATCTGAATAAGATAAAACCGTAACGTGTGTGCCAATACGGATAAACTCTTCATTTAACCACTTCGCAGCACTTGGAAGAACGCGAATACATCCATGGCTGGCATTAGCCATCGGTACATCATAAGCCGCATGAATGGTATATCCGCGGTAAAAATACATACAATAAGGCATTTTAGCACCACCAGTTGTCTCAACTGGGTATTCGCCAGATTTACAATCAATCCCATGCTTATTGTATACTCTAAAGGTGCCTGTGACGGTTCGACAAGGCTCACCAACATCTTCACACATATCTTTACCACCTGAGGCACTACCGGTCATGACGCGTTTACCCTGTTCATCATAAGCGGCCCACGAAAACACCTTTGGATCAAATACAAATTCTTTTTGACCCGTTGCAGGGATATCCATTGGGAAGTAATTTCTACCTCTTTTATCACGAATATAATGCAAAGTATGATGACGATAACCTTGATCATCTACGATATAAGTCGATTCATCATAATCCACACAGGCCGCCAATCCAGACAGCAAAAACATGATTGAAAAAAATTTCCAAAATTTTTTCATAACATTGCACCTTATTGATGAAGTGGTCGATATTTAATACGAGAAGGTTGTTGAGCCTTATCACCTAAACGACTTTGACGATAAGTTTCATAATCAGAATAGTTCCCTTCCATGAATAAGACTTCTGAATTACCTTCAAATACCAACATATGCGTACAAATTCTATCTAAAAACCATCGATCATGCGAAACAACAATCGCACAGCCTGGGAAAGATAATAATGCTTCTTCTAGAGCACGTAAAGTCTCGACGTCTAAATCATTACTCGGTTCGTCAAGCAATAATACATTTGCACCTTGAATTAATAATTTCGCTAAGTGCACACGATTTCGCTCACCCCCAGATAATTGATCAACTCGTTTCTGCTGATCACCACCTTTGAAGTTAAAACGCCCCACATAAGCACGCGATGGCATGGTGGTCGTACCGACTTGTAAAAGATCATGACCGCCAGAAATGGCTTCCCAAACAGTCTGATTGGCTTGTAAGTCATCTCTGAACTGACCGACATGCGCTAATTTAACAGTATCACCAATTCGAATCACGCCAGCATCTGGCACTTCTTGTTCAGACAAGAGTTTTAGAAATGTAGATTTACCTGCACCATTAGCACCGATAATTCCCATGATGCCGCCTTTAGGTAAAATCAAATTGAGTTTATCAAACAACAATCTATCACCATAGCTCTTGCTGACATCATTGGCTTCAATCACTAAATCACCCAAACGCTCACCAGGTGGAATAAAAATTTCATTGGTTTCTTGACGTTTTTGGAAAGTTTTAGATTGAAGCTCTTCAAATCTTGCCAGACGTGCCTTACTTTTTGCATGGCGCGCTTTAGCATTGGTTCGAACCCATTCAAGCTCTGCAGACAAGGCTTTATAATGCGCTTGTTCTTGTTTTTGTTCTTGTTCTAAACGACTATTTTTATATTCTAACCAAGCTGAGTAGTTGCCTTTGAATGGGATACCTTCTCCCCTATCTAATTCTAAAATCCACTCGGCGACATGGTCGAGGAAATATCTATCATGCGTGACGGCCACTACAGTACCGGAAAACTTCTCTAAGTACTGCTCTAACCAAGCCACACTTTCTGCGTCTAAATGGTTGGTGGGCTCATCTAAGAGTAAGACATCTGGACTGGATAATAATAAACGACATAAAGCGACACGACGTCTTTCACCACCTGATAAGACTTCAATTTTGGCATCCCAATCAGGCAAACGAAGTGCATCGGCGGCAATTTCTAATTGTCGCTCTAAATCCCAACCATGACCTGCTTCAATTTGATGCTGAAGCTCACCTTGTTCAACCAAAAGTTCATTCATTTCTTCATCAGACATCGGCTCACAAAACTTCATGCTGATTTCTTGAAATCTTTCAAGTTTTTGAATCATTTCGACAACGGCTTCATTAACAACTTCACGAACCGTTTTGCTTAAATCAAATTCCGGCTCTTGTGATAAATAACCAATTTTCAATCCTGCTTGCGGTCTTGCTTCACCGATGAAGTTTTTATCAACTCCGGCCATGATTTTTAATAATGTTGATTTACCTGAGCCATTCAAACCCAAGACGCCAATTTTTGCGCCAGGAAAAAAACTTAAGGAAATATCTTTTAAAATATATCGTTGTTGATCAACGACTTTACTCAATTGATGTAGAGTAAAAACATATTGTGACATAAAACTAATCCTCTAAACGCCTCGCCAATCTAATAGAATCTTTCCACTATGTCCTGAAGACATCATTTCAAAAGCTTCCTGATAATCAGCTACTGCATATTCATGTGTAATAATTGGACTTAAATCCAGTCCAGATTGTAACATGGCCATCATTTTATACCATGTGCTATACATTTTGCGACCATAAATTCCTTGGATACGCAAACATTTAAAAATCACTTGATGCCAATCAATGGCTGTTTGTTTTGGTGGTATTCCTAAAAGAGCCATGCCACCGCCATGCTGCAAAGCATTAATTATTTGTGTTAAAGCAGAAGGATGACCTGACATTTCTAATCCTACACCAAAACCATGCTCAATTCCCAAATCTTTCATGACATCTGTCAATTGTTGCTTGGGTAATAATACTGTTGCATCAGCACCCATTTTCTTAGCCAACTCTAAACGATAAGCATTGATATCTGTAATGACCACACGTCTTGCTCCTGCAATTTTTGCAATCGCTACTGCCATCAAGCCAATCGGACCTGCGCCAGTAATTAACACATCCTCCCCTAATAAATCAAAACTTAAGGCCGTATGTGTTGCATTACCTAAGGGGTCAAGAATCGCTGCGTATTCATCCGGAATATCATCCGGCAGAATAATAACATTTTCTTGCGGAATACTTAAATACTTAGCAAAAGCCCCCATGCGATTGACACCCACCCCAACCGTTTTAGGACAAAGGTGAGCTTGACCTGTGCGACAGAATTTACAAACTCCACAAACCAAGTGTCCCTCACCGGAGACTCGCTGTCCAATTTTATAATTTTTAACTTCATCGCCTAAGGCCACAATTCTACCATAAAACTCATGGCCGATGGTCATGGGTACAGGAATTGTCAATTGTGCCCACTCATCCCAGTGATAAATGTGCATATCTGTTCCACAGATTGCGGTTTTTTCGACTTCAATCAAAACATCATTTTTGCCCACTATTGGTTTTTCAACATCTTGTAACCAAATTCCTTTCTCAGGTAATAATTTCACTAAAGCTTTCATCAATACATCCATTATTTTATGATATTTAAATCTTTACCCACATCTCTAAATGCCATCAAAGCGATTTCCAATTGCTTTCTTGTTAAACCTGCTGACATCTGAGTACGAATTCTTGCTTGGCCATGTGGCACCACGGGATAAGAAAAACCAATGACATAAATGCCTTTTGCCAATAAACGCTCAGCCATTTGTTGAGCCAATATTGCATCCCCTAACATCACGGGAATAATGGGATGATGTCCAGGTTTCAATTCAAACCCTAATTCCTCAAGACCTTGTCTAAAAAATGAGGTATTGTCTTCTAAAGTTTTTTGTAATTCTGGATGTGCTTGCAACCAATTTAAGATTTCAAAACTGGTTTGGGCAATCATAGGTGCCAAAGAATTGGAGAATAAATAAGGACGCGAGCGTTGTTTTAACCAATCAATAATCGCTTGATGTCCAGAAATATAGCCACCCGATGCGCCCCCTAAAGCCTTGCCAAGCGTTCCCGTAATGATATCCACTTGGTCTTCGACTCCAAATAAACTGGGTGTTCCTCGGCCATTTTTCCCAATAAAACCCACAGCATGAGAGTCATCAACCATCACAATGGCTTTATAACGTTTGGCCAAATCACAAATTTCTGGCAAATTCGCAAAAGTGCCATCCATGGAGAATACCCCATCGGTTGCAATCATACGAAAACGCGCATCTTGAGATTCTTGTAAACATTTCTCAAGTTCAGCCATATTATTATTAGCATATCGATAACGTCTTGCTTTACTAAGACGAATGCCATCAATGATACTGGCATGATTAAGGGCATCACTGATGATGGCATCTTGTTCTGATAATAAAGTCTCAAATAACCCCCCATTGGCATCAAAGCAAGAGGAATATAAAATCGTGTCATCTTTTCGAAGGTATTGGCTTAAAGCCTGCTCTAGTTTTTTATGTGGGGTTTGTGTGCCGCAAATAAAACGTACAGACGCCATTCCATAACCATATTGATCTAATGCCTGATGAGCAGATTCAATGACAAAAGGATGGTTGGCTAAACCTAAATAATTATTAGCACACAAATTAATGACGTCATGATCTGAAACGGTGATATCGGCTTGTTGAGGACTTTGTAAAATGCGTTCGGGTTTCAAAAGCCCTTGCTGCTTAATATCTTCCAATGAGGCTTGTAAATGACTAATGAATTGCATATCCAT
>DNMA01000121.1 GCA_003489505.1 Legionellales bacterium
ATTAAATAATTATCTAATCTTTGGCCAATATCTTGCTCTTTTTCGATTAAATGATAGGTCACCTGCTCCATTAAACTATTTCCTCAAACATATTTTTTTGATACCATCTATATTAAGGGCCGATATTGAACCCGAACGAATTTTAAAACCCAGGCTGGTGATGTTGCAGCCCAAAATGTACATCTAGGAATCATCTTGTGTTAAATTTAAATTTATCAATAACACCTGAGCTGATCATACCATGCAAAACACTGTACTTCATCAGCCTTATATTAAAGATGTGCTTTAATCGAGACCATGAACATTAGCATACGTAGGGATAAACACCCATTAAACCAACACGAACAATTGAAAAAATTGTATGACAACACAAAAAAGAAATTTTGTTATCGTGATTAGGGTCAAGTTTCCGCTAGGTAGTGTACTATATTTGTACTCGATTGGGTAGCACTATGACCCAAAGAGAAACGTTATGGCAATTGAATCTAAAGAAAAAATGTTAATCAATGCCACACAACATGAAGAAGTTCGTGTGGCTTTAATCAAAGATAATGTGCTGTTTGACTTAGACGTTGAACGCATTGGCGAAATCAAAAAAAAGGGCAATATTTATAAAGGCGTTGTCACCCGCCGCGAGCCCAGTTTAGATGCTGTATTTGTTGAATATGGCGCAAAACGACAAGGTTTCTTACCCCTTAAAGAAATCTCATCAGATTATTTTTGCCAACCCTTTAATGAAGATAATCCCCAACCTGTTAATCAACTGATTAAAGAAGGTCAGGAATTATTGATTCAAGTGGATAAAGAAGAGCGTGGCACCAAAGGTGCGGCACTAACGACCTTTATTACTTTGGCTGGTTGTTATTTAGTTCTGATGCCTAATAGCCCCCATGCAGGTGGAATTTCTCGTCGCATCGAAGGTGAAGACCGTGATGAAATGAAAGAAATTCTTAATCAACTTCCTGTTGATGAACCCATGGGTTTAATCATTCGTACTGCCGGTGTCGGCAAACGCATTGAAGAATTACAACATGATTTAGAAATGCTTTTAAAGCAATGGCAAGCGATTCAAAATGCTTACAACCATCAAAATGGCCCTTGTTTAATTCACTTAGAAGGTGACGTTATTATTCGCTCGATTCGCGATAATTTACGTAAATCCATTAATGAAATCATTATTGATGACCATGTGTCCTACGTGAAAGCAAGACAGTTCATTGAGTTAGTCAAACCCGATTTTCTCCCCCATGTACGCTTGTATAAAAGCCATATTCCTTTATTCAACTTCTATCAAATTGAAAGCCAAATCGAGACCGCTTTTCAAAGACAAGTGTTACTCCCCTCTGGCGGTGCTTTAGTCATTGATAGAACTGAAGCTTTAGTTGCCATTGATATCAACTCAGCTAAATCAACCAGTGGTCATGACATTGAAACAACAGCTCTAAATACCAATTTAGAAGCTGCTGATGAAATTGCCAGACAATTGCGCTTAAGAGATTTAGGTGGTTTGGTGGTGATTGATTTCATCGATATGAGTTCGCAAAAGCATCAACGTGAAGTTGAAAATCGCTTGAAAGAAGCACTCAAAGCAGACCGTGCACGCATTCAAGTTGGCCGTATTTCTAAGTTTGGTCTTTTAGAAATGTCTAGACAACGTCTGCGTTTATCTTTAGGTGAATCTTCTCAAGATATCTGCCCAAGATGTGATGGTCGTGGAACTGTTCGTAATACACCTTCTCAAGCTTTATCCATTATTCGTTTAATTGAAGAAGAAGCGCTAAAAGAAAAAACCGGTGAAATTCATGCACAGCTGCCTGTCGATTTAGCCAGTTACGTCGTGAATGAAAAACGCGACATGATTAGTGATATTGAAGAGCGTCATCAAATCAAAATCATTATCATTCCAAACCCTTATATGGTTGCACCTCACTACCAAATTCAAAGAATTAAACCAGAACAAAAGCTCAAAAAAGCAAGTTTTGAATTTATTTCTCAACCCAGCGTTGCGGCACCCATTTCACCAGAAGAAAGTGAATTAGAAAGACCGGCTGTTAGTCATATCAATACCGAGTCTGCTCTCCGTGCGCATGATGAATTGAATTTTATTCAACGCATTTTCAATAAATTATTTGTAACAACCGCTGCACCAAAAGCAAATGTGAAGGCTAAAGCACATGTCGCCAATGCTTCATCATCGCAAAGAGATAGAAAGAATTCGCAGCATTCAACCAATCCCAATCATCGTAAACGTCGCGCAAATCATCAACGACAAAACAGAAAACCCCAAAAACCTAAAACGATGTCACCAGACAACGAATAATAAAAGGGAGCAAAAGCTCCCTTTTTTTCACCCTAACAGATGATTCAATGCCTTTAATTTGACTTTTCTAATAAAATTTTATACATTTGCAGACTGAGATTGTTTTGGTTCCCTATATGCGTTTATCCAGTTATTTGTTCAATAAGTTTCGTTTTAATTTTAAAAAAGAATTAAAAGAATATTTATTATCACAAAAAATGGATGTACCGCAATTTCAAAACCTCATTTCAAATTGGCTAGATTCGATTGAAAATATTCAAGTTTTTTTTAAGCTCGAAAACTTTAAAAAGCATTTTTCTTTGTTTAAAACAAGTATTCACCAAGGTATTAACTTAACTGATACGACCCAAAGGGTGCATCCGACATTTACCAGCGAAAAAATCGTCGACGAACTTGATTTGCTCTTTGAGGTTTTTTTTCAAGCGCAAATGACCGCATTACAAGTATACCGATTTCAAAACCCCTACGTGGTCCCACAATTAAATAATCATTTAAATCATAATGTAAAGGGTGTTGGCATCAATATGTCCTTATGCTTAGATTCTCAAAAAGTTGCTTTTAAA
>DNMA01000031.1 GCA_003489505.1 Legionellales bacterium
GTTGGCTAAGATACCTGTTGGAGGGTTGTAGGTCAATTGTTTATCGAAGGTATTTATGATGTCGATTCAAATTGATGATAAAAAATATAACGATTTGTGGCGAGGTGCGTCAGAGGTAATTGGTCAGGATGAACTGATGGCCAAAATGCGAAAAAATGAGATTTTAAGGGTAAAAGCTGGTTTTGATCCAACCGCTCCAGACATCCATTTTGGTCATGTCGTATTGCTTCGAAAACTTCGACAATTTCAAGACCAAGGACATCATGTGTATTTTATCGTTGGTGATTTTACCGCAATGATTGGTGACCCAACTGGAAAAAATGCGGCTCGTCCAACATTAGATGCTGACGAAATTATTAAAAATGCCAAAACCTATCAAGAGCAAGCTTTAAAAGTCCTTGACCCTGCTCAAACAACATTTATATATAATAGTCAGTGGTTTGGGAGTATGTCGGCTGCAGGTTTAATTCGATTAACCCAAAAATATACCGTTGCACGGATTCTAGAGCGCGATGATTTTCAAAAACGCTATCAATCGAATACGCCTATTTCCTTACATGAGTTTATTTATCCATTATTACAAGGTCATGATTCGGTGGAATTGAGAGCTGATCTTGAAATCGGAGGTAATGACCAAAAGTTTAATTTGTTGGTTGGACGTGAATTACAAAAACAAGAAGGCCAATCACCTCAAACCATTATGACCATGCCATTGTTGGTTGGTTTAGATGGTGAAAAGAAAATGTCTAAATCTTTGAATAACTATATCGCGATTCAAGATGAACCTGAGATGATGTTTGGAAAAATCATGTCGATTTCCGATGATAACTTATGGATGTATCTGAATTTATTAAGTCGCTTATCATTAGAAGAGGTTGCGGCTTTAAAACAACAAGTTGCAGCAGGTAAAAATCCACGGGATATCAAAATGCAGTTTGGCCATGAAATGGTTGAACAATTTTATGATAAAGCGACAGCCGATGCTGCTTTACAAGCATTTATTGATAAATATCAACAAAAGAAGGTACCTGAGCTTCCTATTACTCATTTTGACTTTCAAGCAGAAACCAAAATTGCTAATCTTCTAAAAGATATTGGCATGACACAAAGTACCTCTGAAAGTATGCGTATGCTTAAGCAAGGTGCGGTAAAAATTAATGGCGAAAAGGTTCAAGACCAGCAATGGGCTCCAGAAAAAAGTACAGCGTATCTCATTCAAGTGGGCAAGCACAAAGCAATTAAAGTACAGTTAGACTAAAAAAAGCAAAGCCTCTCATCATGTCCTATCCTTAATATAAGGAGGGATGTGATGAAATATTTTCAAGTTCCAACCATCGAGGCGGTAAAAATCCTCTTTCCCGAGTCTTTTAGTGCGAAAGTACAGCTCACAGAGGCGGTATCTTCAGAATCTTCTCAAGAGTCTACGACCTCTCTTGAATCGTCTAGGTCTACTTCCCCGATGTCTGAGGTCTTATCTCAATCACCCACCTCAGTGGCAAGCCCCAGAGCCTTATCACCTGAATCACCAATAACAAGAATGTTAAGTAAGCTGTCTCTGTTTAGGTCAAGAAGTGCCTCAGAATCTTCCGGCTCATTAACCTCCCAAGATACTGCATTACCCAGTGCAAGAGATGCAACTGAACTCGATGATGTGATGATGACAGATTTGAATCGAGGGATGGTGATGGGTGAATCTTATAGTCAATATGAGCGTAGAAAAGAGAATCCCTATGCACTAAGATTACAAAGTGAGGACTATTTTAAAGATGTTTTTAAAAGACATGACCAAGAGTATCCTTATATTCAGGGGATGATTTCAGGAACAATATTAGATTCAGTCTTTCACCAAGATAAAGGTTTATATAGAGAGAGTTTTGAAAGACAAAGACTTGATAAATATCTTCTACAAAAAGTATCAATGGTCTATCAGAGTGATAAAGGGCAGTGGATGGGATTGAATTTAGCTTGTCATCTACACACTGGAGAGTGGTATGCCACTGTGAGCGATTTTTCTCAAGAACCGGCTCAATTAACAATTATTGGAAACGGCGTTTATTATAATCACCTTAAAACAAAATTTGTTAGTCAAATTCAATCAGAGCCGCATGATTTAGGAGATATTATTAAAAATAGAAGTCTCTTAGGGCAACTAAGGCAATTTGAAGTAAATGTATTTCAACGTACTCAAAAAGAATCTTCTCCTACAGGGACTCAGAAATTACTGGAGAAATGTTTTCTTCCTTTTGTAGAAAAAACTTTAGGAAGGGATTTTGCTAAGGAGAAAAAAGCTTCTTATAAAGCTAGCGTTAAGAATAATGAAGATTTTAAAGAATTAATACAAGAGCTCAGTGCAACATCTTCATCACCTCAACTAGGTAGAAGATGATATAAAATCAGATATAATCACCTTATCTTTGATTACACTTTATAGATTATGATTCATCAACCACTAGCTTATTTACTTCGTCCACAATCATTAGATGATTATGTCGGCCAAGAGCATATCTTAGGACATCATAAACCTTTGCGATTAGCTTTGGAAAAAGGTCATTTGCATTCTATGATTTTATGGGGACCGCCAGGCGCAGGTAAAACCTCTTTAGCGTACTTGATTGCAAAATGTGGACATGCGCATTTTGAGGAGTTATCAGCCATCAGTTCCGGCGTAAAAGAAATTCGTGAGTTGGTTGAAAAGGCACAAACTTTTAAACATCAGAGTTTTTTAGTCTTTATTGATGAAATTCATCGTTATAACAAAGCCCAGCAAGATGTATTACTACCTTATATAGAAAATGGTACTTTAACGGTGATTGGGGCAACCACAGAAAATCCCTCCTTTTCATTGAATAATGCCTTGTTATCCAGAATGCGATTATATTTACTGCGTTCATTAGATGAATCAGCACTGTCTAAATTGTTAGCAAAAGCATTGATTGAAATTGCTTATCGATACCAAAAGCCAATTGATTTCCCAGAATCTCTTCAAAGAATGTTAATTCTTTCCATGGATGGCGATGCAAGAAAATTATTAAATCATCTGGAAATACTCATTAATATTGCCGAGGCAGAAAAAAGTGTAGTGGTTACCTCAGATTTATTAGAAGAAGTTTTACAAGGGCAGGTGAAACGCTTTGATAAACAAGGCTCTGATTTTTATGAGCAAATCTCCGCATTACACAAATCCATTCGGGGTAGTGATGTCGATGCTTCTTTATATTGGTTTTGTAGAATGATTGATGGGGGATGCTCTCCTTTATATATAGGAAGACGTTTAGTTCGAATTGCCAGTGAAGATATTGGGCTTTCAGACCCGCG
>DNMA01000043.1 GCA_003489505.1 Legionellales bacterium
ATTTTAAATTCTTTAGAATATTCTTTTCTCTGAGATATCATTTACTCCAGTTTTTCATATTATCGCTTAACTGTGTTGTCCGGATTTAGTAAACCACATCATTATTACAATTTAGAGCTACGATTGGGTCAAATGATTGGGATAAAATTTGGAAAATTGCGGTTATGAATGCCATTCTTGCCCAATAAAAGCACTTCTAATATTACTCTTTCGTTGCGATGAGGCGGGAAATTAATAGCGATAACCCATGAGGTCTTCCTCTAGCATATTCAATCGCTCTAAAAGCCCTTGAGTTTCTTGTTTTCTAATTTGAAAAATAGAGAAGGTATCTGACATACAATCTTCAAAATAAAGTCTTCGACGCTCTTCATCAATCTCGATGAGATAAGCATCCATTTCTTCTTCATCTGTTTTGGATTTTGAAGGCTTAATATCAGCGACTACTTTTAAAATGATTTTGATGGGATTAAGCCCCTGCGATTTGAGTTCTGGGGTTTTTAGGTGCAGGGATTGTAAACGTAATATACCCATTTCATGATTGAGGAGCTGAATGAGCTCATGTCGCGTAAATTGATAGGACAAAAGATCACTGGCATAGGTAGACAATGCATCTATTTTATTAATTCCATCAGCATTATTGAGAATATGAATCATAGATTGAATATCAAAGAAGTTTTCTTGACAAAGTTTGGGAAAAGCTCTGGAGATGCAATCACAAAAGCTTGCAAAATGTCTTTGATGAAGAACTGATTTGGCGATTTCAACGCTTTGATGGGGTAAAAAACCATGCTCCCTAAGTGTTTCGAGCGTTTCGATGGTTTTATCAAATTGCTCTTGAGTAGCAATGAGGGCAGTTAATCTTTTACAGTCACTCATTTCCAAATTTAATTCAAGGAGTCTTGGAAGGTTTTCAATCATCAATGGAAATACGATTTGTGCTTCTTGGTATTTTACAAAATCGATAATATCTTGCGCACTCAAATCCATCTGCTTAATACGCGCATAATGTTCAACATAAGCTTGCAAATTCTCAATAGGGTGCACATGACAGGCAATTTTTGAGATTTGTGAATGCGTTAGTCCACATTCTTCGCTCGTGAGATGGCTAACATTGTTTTCAAAAAAGGCCAACAGTTGTGCATCAAGCATTTGTTCATAATTATCCATCAGTCTTTGGATATGAAAGGGACCAAAGCCTAATTTTCTGAGTTGTTGTTTAGGTGATTTTTCTATTGAATTTTTTGACATTTTTTATATCTTATGATTAATGTGATGCCTAAGCATCACCATTTTTTTGTTCTGACGAGTTTTCAACGCATCCTTGGCAACCACCTTCTTGGTAGTATTCCACCCCAATCTTAATTCGGTTACGGCCCTTTTGCATACGCCAGCGATTAGTATCTCGCATGGAGTAAACACAGCCACAATACTCTTGCTTGTAAAAGTTTTCACGCTTGGCGATTTGATACATCCGCTCGCCACCGCCACTTTGGCGCCAATTATAAGTCCAATAGACTAAATCAGGATATTTGCTTGCAGCTTTAATGCCTGAAGTATTGATTTGGTTCATGTCTTTCCATCGAGAAATCCCTAAAGAACTTGAAATGATTGGAAAGCCATGCTCATGGGCATATAGGGCCGTGCGTTCAAAACGCATATCAAAACACATCGAACAACGAATGCCGCGTTCAGGCTCCCACTCCATCCCTTTAGCTCTTTCAAACCAATTGTCTTTATCATAATCGGCGTCAATAAAGGGGATGTTGTGTTGTTGCGCAAATTTGATATTTTCATTTTTTCGAATTTCATATTCTTGTTCTGGATGAATATTGGGATTATAGAAAAAAATAGAAAAATCAATTTCAGAAGCTATCAGTGCTTCCATGACTTCACCTGAACATGGCGCACAGCAAGAGTGTAATAATAATTTATTCGCCCCATTAGGCAGTTCTAAACGTTCGCGTAGCATGGTTTAACCTTTAATAAAATGTTCACGATAATGCTTGAGTTCCTCAATGGAATCATAAATGTCATTTAGAGCAAGATGTTTGCTGATTTTATCAAATTTTGCTTTTTTTGGATACCAACGTTTAAAAATTTCTTTAAAGCTGCTGACATCAATTTGTCGATAATGAAAAAACTGAGATAAAGAAGGCATATGCAAAACTAAAAACTGTTTATCCATGCAAATACTATTGCCACAAATAGGAGAAGTTGCAGGGTCAATAAATTGATTTAAAAACTGCATAGTCATTTTCTCAGCTTGTTCTAAGGTGACCGTACTGTGAAGCGCTCTTTGATAAAGCCCTGAGGAGCCATGTTGTTTTTGGTTCCAGTCATCCATGCCTTGTAAAATTTCTAAAGGGGTTTGAATGGCAAAAACGGGGCCATTCGCTAAGATATTGAGTTGGCTATCGGTGACCACGGTTGCAATTTCTAGGATTTGGTTTTTTTGTGGTGACAGACCGGTCATCTCTAAATCAATCCAAATTAAATTATTTTTATCTTTCATGAGAAAAAATTTGCTCCTGAATTATTTGTAGACGCTGAGTTTTAAAATAGTCCTGTATCTTAGCAATATTTTCCCGATTTTGCATGGTTTTTGGCAGTTTAATGTTTTGGATAGCTTCAATGAGATTTTTCCAGATGGCTTGCTGATGATAGTCCTTGAATATCGCTAAACAATCTAGCAATTGATAAAATTCCTGGGTTTTTCTCAAGGCATCGGTTCGCATTAAAAGCGCTAAAATACTTTCAGGACTTTGGTGCTGATGTATATCTAAGAAGAGATGTTCATTTTTAAATAAAGTGATTTTTCTCATCAAAGGTTGTGGCATTTTGAGTTGAGTTAAAATATTTAAATCATCCAAATGCATGAGAAATAAGCATAAACGAATGCTTGGATCTTGAGTTTTTTGTGCGGCAATTTTTAAAGGCGCACTAGATAAATTCACAATTTCTGGTGCAAGCGCCTGACAAGTTTTTAAATCTTCAAAAAATATTTCTGGATTTGGGGTGACTAAAGCTTTTTCCCATTCTTTCCAGATTCTTTCGGCAGATAAATAACTTAACTCATTGGAGGCCACAATCGCTTTCATTAAATCCATAGTCTCTTGTGCAATTTGAAATCCTAAGTGATAAAAACGCGCATGAAAACGTGCTGTTCGAAGGACTCGCAAAGGGTCTTCAATAAAAGCCGCTGACACATGCCTTAATTGTTTAAGTTTAAGGTCTTTTTGTCCACCGTAGGGGTCAATGATTTGGCCATGATCATCCATCGCCATGGCATTGATTGTTAAGTCTCTGCGGAATAAGTCATCTTCTAGGCTAATATCTTTAGAGAAATTAAATTTAAAACCTTGATAGCCATGACCACTTTTACTTTCAATACGTGCTAATGCATATTCATCACGGGTTTTGGGATGCAGAAATACCGGAAATTGTTTGCCGACCTGTTGAAAGCCTAATGACAGCATTTCTTCAGGGCATGAGCCGACCACTACCCAATCTTTTTCGGTAGAGGCAAGACCTAGTAATTTATCGCGTACCGCGCCACCGACTAAATAAATTTTCATATATTTTTTAAAGCGATTATTTTCTCCATTATATGCTTTTTTTTGGCTTTCTCCACTATCTTCTGTCCTTGCTTTAGCCAGGTGAAGATGTCAAAATGGGTTCTTCAAGATTTAAACCTATTTTTTTATCGAGTCGATTATGAGCAAAAAAAAGCTCACTAAACAACAAAAGATGCGTATTGAACGCAAACACCAATCGTTAGAAGAGCATACCCTTTTAAAAGGTTTAGTCATTACTCGTGGAAAAAATCAGGCTTTAATTGAGTCATTTGAAGACCAACAACAAATGCTTTGCAATATTCGCCCAGATATTCACTCGCTGGTAGTAGGTGATAGGGTTTTATGGCAAAAAGTTAGCGATGAGCAGGGTGTAGTAGAAAGTGTCTTAGCTCGGCAATCAGAATTAGGACGGCCCCTACGTTATCAACACTATAAAATTTTAGCGGCTAATATCACGCAAATGATTATTGTCGTAGCACCCAAACCTATTTTTTCAGAGTTATTGATTGATAGTTATTTGGTGGTTGCAGCGCTAATGAATATTCAAGTGAGTTTGATTTTCAATAAAGCAGATTTAGATGATGCTGCGCAAAGTCTAGAGAAAAGCCTACGTCAAACTTATGCACCATTGGTAGACCATTTTATTATTCACTCCCAAGTTTCTCCAAACCAAGTAGGTATTGAGAAAATTTTAGAAAATCAAACCAGTGTTTTTGTGGGGCAATCGGGTGTTGGTAAATCCACTATTATTCAATGGTTATTACCCCATCAAAGTATTATGACCTCTCCATTATCTTCTACCCATGAATTTGGTCAGCATACCACCTCTAATGCTTATTATTTTCATCTACCACATTCGGGTGCGATTATTGATTCGCCAGGTGTGCGTTCTTTTGGACTCTGGAAAGTGACTCCTCAGGATTTAATTTGGGGATTTAAAGAATTTCGTCCTTTTATAGGGCTTTGCAAGTTCAGAGACTGTGACCATATTCAATCACCTCATTGTGCTTTAAGAAAAGCGGTTGAGGATAAATCAGTCTCTGAGCTTCGATATCAAAATTATATTAAACTTCTTGAACAGACAAAATAATATTTATCCGGAAATTGTTGACATAAGATGGCTTTTTACTTGGGAGCACTTCTTGGAAATGATTCTAAGAACGCTTGTTCAACCATATTTCGGACTTTTCTTCTATCGGAAATACACTTATCGAGCAGTGTTGAGCCATCGGAAACAGTGCGCGTAATAGCATTGATATGAAATTTTCGAAATGCAGACACAATCGTTTCTTTGTTTTCATAAAGCATATCAATGGGTCGATTGCCGTTTTTATCGCGACATTCAACATTTGCGCCTTGATTTGTCAGTAAATTTATCATGGGTTGATCACCAAAAAGATAAGCATAATGCAGAGGTGTTCTTCCGAGATGATCGGGGATATTGATTGCTGCATTTCCAAATTGCTCTAAACATGTAGAGACAAACAGGGTATTTTGTAACAATGCCCCCATCAGAATAATGGTCTTTCCTTCGATATCCTGAATAGCTGGGTCAATTATTAATCCTTCTTCACGCGCTCTATTTAAAATGTATAAAGCAGTCTTAACATTTTCATTGGCTAAAATGGAATGTAAAACCGTCCCCTCATAAGCATCCGATTGCCTGCGATGGGCTTTAAGATTTAAATTGGCTTGGCGTTCTAAAAAATAATCCCAGAAAGCAATATTTTTATGAGGAGAAAAGTATTCAAAAGAAATCATTGCCATGATTATCGGAAGGCCTCGAATGTAACTGTTTACTGTGAGGCGATGATTTTTTAGCATTTCATGAAAAGCAATTAAAGATTTCTCTTGCAAAGTGCTATCACAGTCGTTGCTGGTTTCCTCCGATAATGTAAAACCATACTGAATGGCCTCATCATAGGTTAAGGTGTCATGGTCGATGACATCATTGTGCATAAAATATTCTTTAAAATGATAACTTAATGTACGACGAATTTCAGGGATGGTGGTGACATCATATGCTGTATATTCGCGTTTATCCTTTAATAGGGAGGCGTTATTGGTTATTAAAAAATAAACCACATCCACTTGCCCTTTTTCAGCAGCCCAATGCAGTGCGGTTTTACCCGAATCAGGGCCTGCAATATTAATCAGAGAGGGCTTTCTTTTTAAGAGTTCTTGGCAGGTCTTTAAATCGCCACTTGCGGCAGCTTTTCTAAAATATTGAGGCATCTCCTTTTCTGGAATAGGCATAGGAGAAACTTTCTCATGAAATAATGAGTGTTTTTTCCTCGATAAATGACCGCGTATCACAGCTTGAATTTGAGTTGCCTCAAAAGAAAAATCGCTTTTATTGTTCATAATGTATCACTATTTGATTCAAAAGTATTATTATATATCAAATTCACTCATTTTTTCCGACTAGGGTTGGGGTGAAGGAATCAGATAGTCGATGACATAATTTTTGAGTTCACTAGATAGGGGGCTCAATGAAGTCTTATTTAAAATCCATTGTACTCGACTTTAGCCAATTATGCCCCCAAGGCCAATTGATAAATCAATAAGTTAGCATTTTTTTCGGTTATTTTTAAAGAATCTGTGTTTTCTTCATGATTTTTAGATATTGAAAAATACATTTTTACCCATATTGACCTTCGTATCACCATAAGAATATCAGCCAAGGTTAACTCACCTTTTTTGTCATACCAAGACGTTGTTTCTTGCACAACGAGTTTTTTTGTTTCATGCATTTTGACAGCAACCAATACCAATATTGAGAGTAGCGCCATAAGCAATGGTGTTGTTCTTGCAATAGCCTGATCTGACCATTGGCGCTGCGTCTCAATCCCTAAATGAGCACGGGTTTCTGCAAACGTTACTTCTATATTCCACCTCAAAACGAACCACTCGATAATTTGCGTTGGTGAGTTTGTCAGATTTGTGCTGAAAAATGTCTCCGCTTCATTTTTTCCATTTGGTGTTTTAACCAGCACGATGCGCAGCTTTAATGGTCGAACGCCCGCATGATACCATAGGCATTCAAATGTTAAGCATTCGATGGTGCGTTGTTCGCCACCATACCACTTTACCGTCAGTGTTTGCCATACTTGGCTTGGATCCACCAGTAATTCTTTAAGTTGGATGCGTTTACCTTGGTTATGTCCGTAAAATGCT
>DNMA01000180.1 GCA_003489505.1 Legionellales bacterium
CGAGTTTGAATGGTTTGATACTGTTTTTGTAATTTGCCGCTTTCTTGAATCTGATGTTCATGCTCTGCAGCAGAGCTTTTCTTCAATTCCGTATTTAACTCGACTAAAATATTCTCTGGGATCTTCATCCCTTTTAATACATCCTCTATTTGGGTCAATATTTTTTCCTCACTCAAATGATAGCAGTAAGAACAATCACCTTTGGTTTTTGTGGGGCGCATATAAACATATTTTTCTTTCTTTAGTTCAGGACTGTAGCCACACCCGCAATGTTGGCATTTTAATAGTCCTTTTAAAACAAAAGGCTTTGCCGTTCGTTTAGATTTACTTTTTCTTTTACCTTTTCGTATCTGTTGGCACTCATCAAATAATTCTTTAGAGATCAGTGTAGGATGAATATGTTTGTATAACATGCCGTTGTATTGCATGTAACCATAATAAAACGGATTTTGGAGAATTTTCTCAACCTGACTTTTTGATATTTTACAACCTTTTTTACTTCTCAATCCTTCCTCGGTGATTCGCAACCGTATATCATTCATGGAGTACAAACCTGTGGCATACTCTTCAAACATCTTTTTAACCAAACTACCTCGCACGGGATCAATAGTAACCTCAACTTTTTCCTAGCACTTCGTTTCACATTATCTGAAATTTTATTCCGGTAATCATTGGCAAGCAGTACATCAAGATTTTTTCTAAATTTATCGGAGCTATCCATATCTTTATGCTCAATAAATTTAGTTTTCGCGTAATGAATCTCAAGCCGACCTTGATTAATCAGCCGCAGTAAATCGATATATTGCTCATCAAAATCTCGCTGTAATCGGTCAACGCAATAACATAAAATGATAATTTTATCTTTTTGAGCTTTAACGAAATTTACCATTTTGGAAAATTCAGGCCTTCCTGTTGCTGTAGAGCTTTCAACAACTCTAAATTGCTCAGCCACGGTGAAATTTTTATCAATGGCGTACTTAAAACAACTTTGAATTTGCGCATCCAACGAATGTCCATCTTCCTGCTCTTTTGATGACACTCGTGCTAAAATTACAGCTTTCATGATTCATTAACTCTTTAGACTGCTTTATAAATAATCAACTAAAACCGTGGCTACTCTAATTCAAAACTCTTTAAAATCCCAGCTATTTCGTGCTCAGGGCTTGTGCCATAGCACGAAATAATAACCCCTTGGTTTTTTTCATGACCTAAATTTTGAGACAAATTGGAAACTAACAAAGGTGACCGATCACTGCGCATCATTTTTCTTGTGAGGGTATGCCTAAACAAATGTGGTTTGTGATACGGTAGGTCGTTGTTTTCAAATGCTTGCTTGAAAATACTTCGAATGGTGGTTTGAGATTTGATAAACTCTCTTTCCAAAACCAAGAACGGCAGACCCTCATGAGTAAAACTGGGAATAATTCTTGGAAACAGGGGGCACTTATCTGTGAAGCCTTGGCCTTTAAGAAACTCAATAAAGTTCTTTAATTGAATCGGTCAAATTTGACATGGCTCATACAATTTTTAAAGGTATAAGCACACGATAATGGATTTTTTGATTAAAATATAACCAACCACTAGAGATGGATTGATCACCTCTAGTGATGATACATTTATTTAACGAGTGAGTTGATCGATGAACGTGTTTTTAATCGCTTCTACAGCATCAGATAGACTCCATCCTTCTGTTGCTATAGTTTGTCCTTGTTCCGTAAGTAACCCTATTGCGCGCGAATGGTTATTTTTCAATCTGGGCGCAAGTAACGGTTCAATATCATCAAGAAACATAGCATCTTGTAGTTTTAAACTTAAATTATTAGCGAATAATTTTTTTGTGATTGTTTTATTGCTACGTGCCATATACTCCATAAAAACAGCGACTGTTTTTGTAGCGTCAAATTTTTTTTCTTGGATAGCCAACCACAAATCGAATGCATCACGTCCTTTCTTACGCTCATATAAAGCACGCAATTTAGTCGCCAATAGTTCTTCAAGTTGAAAAGTGCTCACCTTTGTTTCTTGAGAAAACCAAGGTGACTGAACAGAAAACGGTACTTTGAGACGATCTAAAACAGCGAAACTTTCGTGAATATTGATTTCAATTTTAATTTTTTGCTTGATGGCCGCTGAAACCTCTGGAGAAAAATAAAAGAGTAATTTAAAGCTTTGTCCGGTTTGTCACGTTTTTGGTTGTCCCAACCATGGTTCTAGGCAATCACGTAACACATCAATGATTTCTTTAATACCTCCTTTTGCGGTTCTCACTAAGTCGATGTCCTCGCTGTAACGCGCGGCAGGAGTGAAAAATAATTTGTGTAATGCAGTGCCACCACGAAATGCGAGTTGCTCAGATAAAAAAGGATTGGAAAAAATCTCAACAATCGTTCGTGACAAAATTAAATCCTGTTCTACTTGCATGTCATCAGGCCAGGGTGCCACTTGTCGCCATTGTGTAATATAGGCAATAGGAATCATTCATCAATCTCCAAACTTGTGTTTACAATCACATGCCACTTTTTATTGCGCTCAATAGGCTCGTAGGGCGCATACGATACTAGACGGACCCAATGCAATGTTTTGCCTTCAAGCGCATTAAATAACGCATTAGCCAGTGTTTCTTGACCAAAATAATCAAGCAACCACCCCAATCGCTGCAAGCCAAATAATTTCATATGATATTGTGTCAAGGCGGCTAATTTTTTTTCATCGAATGATTCGATTAAATCAGAAAATATCGTCGCCACGTTATTCATTCCAGCAGCATGCTCTGGGTTGCTCACAAGATCAAATGCCAGTAGTTCTGGACTGGCCACCTGGATCGTTCCCGCCAACGTATTAAATTGTCTTGTGAGGTGGGTATCGATTTGCTTTTTGCCTATAAATTCAATATGTACACGACCACAATGAATGGATGGGCGATTTTTGAGGGTGACAACCTGAAATCGCTGAGGCTTTTGATGCGCAGCGCCATAATATTGAGCAGCGCTCAAGAACCCTACGTAATAAGGCAATCCCCAATAGCGCATCAAATCTGAAATAAACATCTCTGCGGGCAGGCAACCATAAGCTTGATATTCAGGTGGAACGATTAAGTAAAAGCCTCTAGCAGGGCTTACAAGCCATTTGTCTTTTTTCAAACGATGTAACGCGTTAAGACAAGAGACTTTTTTCAAACCAAGCGCATTTTCTGCTTCTGATACAGTGAAAGAAAAACGGCCTTGTGCTCGTAGTTCATTGATAAAATTAAGTGCTTTCATCAGCAATCCTGTGTTTATACTCTTATAATATATCATATTTCGTTATATTACATGACTATTAACACAGATATTATTTATTCGATGGCTAATTCAGATTTATTATTAAACGCGCTATATGCCTCATTGCACCATCTATAAAATGTAGGGCTAGTCCAATCACGACCATCAACAAGGTAGTTTTTATAGGGTTGAAATGAATCTAGTGACTGTGGAAATTCGTCAACTATCCTATTTGCTACTATCTGGCATAATTGCAAAGCAGAAGGATATGTGTTTTTGTTGAGCTCTTCCTTGCAAAGAGCCTGAACTTGCGTTTTTAATGGTTTATAACGCTGGTATGAATTTGCCCCACCTTTACGTTTTTCACTGGTATAACGTCATCTTCAAACAGCATATCTTCAAATTGTATAAAATCTAAATTATCATCGGGCAACTCGAATAATTCTTCAGCCTTTTCTTGGCTCCTGTGAGTGACATCAATCTCAAAAATTTTGCATATCGGATTTTCAATGATCTTGGTTTCTCTGAGTTGATTGGCTTGCACATCCTCAAAATTCATAATTAAACAAACATGTTTTTCATTATTTAAATGTCGATATTTTTCTAATATAGCCGTATAACCTTTCACAAGACTGGGATTATTTGCATGTTTAATATGAAGCACAAAACGATTGTCATTGGAGATACTAAACTCCAGATTGAGTTGTTTTTCATCTCGCAAGAGATTAATGGTAATGTTGCTATTCTGTGAGGTTAACCATGTATTACAAACGGTAAAAAATAACATCTGCGAATAATAAACTCTGACATGCCTATATGTTGACTGGTGCCTCGTCCAGAATGTCCGCCAGACATCTTTATTTTCTATGAGATCCTTGAAGTGATGAATAATAGATGTGATAGCAAGCGTTAATGAGTCAAGGCTATTAGGACACTCCCTCGTTTCCTTTGATAATTCAAGGTTAATGAAATGCTGGCTGTTCTCAAGCCATTTATACAAGCCTTCATAGTCTTTTTCCAAATCATAATGTTCAAAACTATAATCTTTTAATGCTTTAAGCGTTTCAATAAAAAATAGTTTATTGGTCTTAAGCTCTTTGAGTAACGCCTCTTTTCTGGCTGCTTTCGTAGTTTCAAGCCATATGTAGCCTATATCGCGATTAACAACATGTCGTAGTCTTTCATTATGCTCTGCCAACTCATAAACCACGGAATCAATCCTGTCTGCAACGGGAAGATTCGATAAAATATCTTTTGGGAGCAACTTAATTGGTTGTTTGGAAAATGGATTTTGCAGTAGGTTATAGCGATTGTTATGTTTCGTAGTATGGATAATATTGCCTGCTATGCCAACCTTGGTCATAATATCCACAGTATAACGACAAATATCTTCATCAATAATATTTTGCACCATATCACTAATCCGATCACCTGCAATACCTTCTTCGAGGAGAGGCAATAATAAGAATATCTCCGGATCACCTTGCGCCAAATCGACGATTTCTTTCGCGCTTTGAAAGATTTTATCGTTAAACTCAATACCTGAACCTCGGCCTTCTGTATTACCGGAACTGTAGCCAATACAGGTGGACTGATACTCAGGAAAATTCACCATTTTTTGAGCAATTCGCCAACATTTATCTCCCGTCTGAGTAGATTTTTTTAGCAAAAGAAGAAGACCCACAAAAAACGTTTTATAAGTTTGATGAGAGTTTTTGATGATTTCACTTGCGCTATTTTTTAATAACAAAGGCTCAACAAAAACCTTTGTATCAAAATTCAATATAGGATCAAATACACCTAACTCATTGAGTGTCGCTTTATCAATATTAAAATAGTCTGAAAAATGTATCGGTTCTTTAGGATTCATTACATTCTTAGTTGCTTTGTCAGCAGGTGGTTAATTTATTGTTTAATTTAATTTTTTCGTGACCGATAATACGCCAGCTAGATTTTATATCA
>DNMA01000188.1 GCA_003489505.1 Legionellales bacterium
AGAATCTCCACAAGCTTTTGAGCGTATTGTGATGCTTAAAAATATATTTTCTGACCTTTCATTTGAAAATTTAGATAACCGGGGCTCTAATCTATTACATTTAGCCATTGAAACATCTAACCTAGATTGTATTCGATGGGGATTGAATCAAAATATCGATGCTTTTACGATTCGAGAAAGCGATGGAATGCATGCCGCTCAACTCATTTTAGATAGTGGAAATATTGAAATGTTCGACATCCTTCGAAAACACATCAAAAAAAGTGCCTTCTTAACTTTCATTCAAGATTTAATTAGCCAGAAAAAAGATGAACTGATTGCTTATCTTTTTAGTTTTGAACGTCCTTTTTCATGGTCTTTTACTGAGTTTCATTTTAGCCAACTCAAAACATTATTACATCCTGTCATTCAGTCTCGATTTACCCCTGCTCCTGAAGAAAAACTAGCAGAAGTTGTGATTGAAGAGCCAAAAGTAGAAATACCTGCTCCAAAAGAAAAATCAAAACCCATCATTGAATTAAATTTCACTATGATAAAGAATTGGATTGACACCCCAAATCAAAAACGCTTCGAACTTTTGATTCAAGAGCCTTATCAAGCACCACTGCAAGTTATTTTGGAAGAGCATTTTTTTGATATCTTATATTTAGTTTTTCGTTCAGAATGCAAAAACTTAAATAAGATATTGATTCGAATTCCTGCCGTACAAGATAAAATTACCCAACATGATGCTTGGCATGTTATATTAAATGAGTCAATTCGCTTATGTGATATTCAAATCATTGAAAACATGCTTGGACGTCAAGGCATTGTTGACCAAATTCAACCTGAAAAAATTGAAGCTATTTCTATCAGCAATATTAAAGATATCTGGCATGAATTGATGTGTGCTTCACTTCGTGATGGCAAGCAAGATGCTGTTAAGAAATTAATCAGACACCCAAGCCTTATTGAACTTTATCATGCCAGAAAAATGGATTACTACGCTATTGCGATGACCAATCATCCACTCTTATGGTCAGAAACACTGTTTAGGCGGTTACCTGTAAATGCCAAAGAACTTAAAAAGCTGTTTACTCAAGCCTGTAGCTCAGATCATGTAAACGCACTGCATCTATTTCTATCGCAAAGCGAACACCGTGAAATGTTTATCAGTGCCCCCAGTGAATTTTGGATGAAGATTATATCTAAAGGCTATGAATTCTTGATGGTTTGTCTTGAGCATGAAGATATAGAACAAAAACTAATTAATCATTGTCGAGAATACTTTTTAGAAGCTCTTTTAAATCATCATATCCAGATCGCCCACACCCTATTAGCATTTCCTCAAGTTCGTCAAAACTTCAAAGCAGGTGGAAGAAATTATTTCAATGACCTCCTCAGCAATGGTCTAGAACCAATATTATTACCGCTTTGGGCCAATCATAAAGAACTTGCACCTTTAGTAAGGCCCTATTTACCTATTGCACAATTACAGCTACCTGCTTTAATTAGAGAAGCTTTTAATGTTGGCTATACAGGTCAAAACATTTTATTTTTAGTAGGCAGTACCATTCTTTATTTACTTGAAGGACGTTCTCTTGAAACATTAAATGATGTTGATTTTGTCAGTACCACACAGCCCTATTTTATCCATTCAGCACCTTCATCACCACGCTGCTCGCCTATTCCGGCAACAGCATTTGCCATACCTACTCATTTTGGACCTTGCCTACCTTATAAGCAATCCAAAGTGCAACCACAAACATTTTTTACAACGCTTAACAGAACAAAACTTGAGTATTATGTTTCTGCAACTGATTTAAGCGAAACAGACATAAGAGATCCTAGAAACTTTATCGCTGAAAATTTCTCGAAAAGAGATTTTACCGTCAATAGCCTATATTGTGATATTTATGGTATTGTATTTGACCCAAGCGGCTTAGGTATTCGTGATTTTCAAGAAAGAAGAATTCGTTGTATTGGAAACCCAGATGAATCTTTTGCCTCAGACCCTATTCGAATCTTAAGAGCGGTTCGTTTAATGATGAAAGGTTTTCAACTCAATCCCGAAGTGAAAGAAGCGATTATGAAATGGCGTCGAAATGGAAATGTCAACTTTTCTCATCTTTATGTAATGACCCATCAAATGATTTGCATGATGAATGCCCATCATGTGCTAGAAATTTTAAAACAGTTGAATTTACTTCAAAGACTTTTATCTTATACTGGTGAAGAGAGCATTGGGTCCTTACAAGCGTTTCTAAGCTCTGAGATTTATCGATGTAAACATGGTGCACCATCTGCATCACCTTCAAAACCTTAATGACTTCAAAACAGGCTCAAAGGGCCTGTTTATTAATTACCCAATTTATCATATGACTTTATGCCTGATTTTATTAATGTCCCTCAAGCTCGTGCTTGTCGTATCATCAATGGATGTTCCACTCGAATTTAATATCAGCATGTCATGTTTTAATTTTGAGAAAGAAGTGGATACGTGAAGCGATTTTTTTCATCGAATATTCCAATAAAAATTAAGAACACTGACTTCACGTCTAGTATTGAACCTTATGGCTTTAACAAACAAATCCAAATTCACTAGCCACAGAGCCCAGATAATTTTTTTGTTCTTCTGCATGGGAGAAAAATGGATTGATATTGGGAGGACTGCTTTCAAATTCACTAATAAATTGACATCGTTTTTTTAATGATGGGTGAGTACTAAAAATTTCAAAT
>DNMA01000059.1:0-605 GCA_003489505.1 Legionellales bacterium
TGCTCTTGACGATATCCCCTTTGATGTAAGCTGTAGCCTACTAAATCAAGACTGACGGTGACTTGGTCATGTTTCAAATAAGCATGAATTTGGATTTGTGCATCTTGTTTATCGACAGTGGGTCTGTTGCCCGATAGCTTTCTAAAATGATCAGCGATGGCATCTTTTATGACTTGCGCTGAATACATTTCATTACGTAGTTGACCAGAGGTACCGTGAAATTGAATTTTGATAGACTTGTCACCAGAAAATAAAGTTTGCCAAGCAAATTGCTCACAGGACTGATAAAGCATTTGTGAATGATAGGCCTGCCCAGAAAACAGAATCAAATGGATACGATTGGCTAATCGAGACCACAAGGCAATTTGATAGATGCATGTTAGGCTCGCTTCACCAAATACACCTTGAGGACTGTTTTTAGCATTTTGTAAACCCAGTGCTTCTAGTTCTATCGTGAGCAAATTCTCAAGGCCTTTGGGACAACTAACAAAAATAGGAAATAACATCTAATTTACCTTTTGTGTAAAGATTTTTGCACATTATAACTGATTGTGGCACTAAAAAGGAACTTGAATATCTCAAGCATTTTAGAGAAAATAGCACAT
>DNMA01000059.1:908-10100 GCA_003489505.1 Legionellales bacterium
CATTTTAGAGAAAATAGCACATACTTTTATCATCTAGGACAATTATGGTATTTGCTCGTAAACGATTTGGTCAAAATTTCTTACAAGATGCGACGGTTATTGACCAGATTGTGCAGGCCTTGCAGGCCACTCCTCAAGACACTGTGATTGAAATTGGACCTGGGCGGGGTGCTTTAACCAAAGTCTTGCTAGAGCGCTTACCGCATCTGGTGGTCATTGAGATTGATAATGATTTATTTCAGCAATTAAAATATTTACCTCATGCTCAACGATTACAAGCAGTTAATGCCGACGTTTTAAATGTTGATTTTCATCAATTTGGTAATTCCTTAAGGGTCATTGGTAATTTACCCTATAATATTTCAACACCTTTGATGTTTCATTTGTTGCAATATCGTCATTTAATTAAAGATATGGTATTTATGTTACAAGCAGAGGTCGTTGATAGAATGATGGCGCCACCCTCTAGTTCTGAATATGGTCGCTTGAGTGTGATGTTTCAATATTTTTGTGATTTAGAAAAAATTATTGATGTCCCACCAGAGTGTTTTAATCCTGTACCTAAAGTGATGTCATCGGTCATAGCACTTCGTCCTAAAAAACAAGAAGAAATTGTGGCTTTTGATGTTTTAGAAGAAGTCGTATCGAAGGCCTTTGCGATGCGTCGAAAAACGTTAGCCAATAATTTTAAGGGTATTTTTTCTCAAACGGATTGGGAAAATTTAGGTTTATCTAGTCAATTACGAGCTCAAGATTTAGCTATCTCAGACTTCGTTAAAATTGCAGCATATTACTCAAAAATTGACTAAAATTAAAATGAAGGCCATGAAAGGAGTCATGTTTTGTTTTATCAAACCAAAAAAACACCATCGAAGGTGCTTGCGCGCTCTAAACTTATCCCTGCTTTGAAGGCTGGGATATTATTATCTGAGCCCAAGCGAAATGATAATCTGGACCAAATCCAAATGCATTTGGGTTTTGATAAAGTAAAATTTAATCAATTAATTCTTCCATTAGTTGATAAACTTGCCGAAAATTTTCAACTATTTCCTTCCACAGTACACCGCTTTTATGCCTTACCGGGTGGTTTGTTAGATTTTGCGCTGTATCGAGCGCAAGCCGCCATTTTAATTTTTCGCCAATCGGTATTGCCTCCTGATACAAAAGAACTATCTGAAGAGCAAGCACTGTGGGCTTATGTATTATTGAGTGCAGCTTTTTTAAGAGGTGCGGGAGTCATTGCAACCGATTATCAGATTGAGTGCTATACAGAGCAAGGTCATTCTAGTGGATATTGGAAGCCTCTATGGGAGCATTTAACGGATAGAACACCTTTTTATCTTACGGAGATAAGTCAGCAAACAGAAGTGGATTTGAGTGATTATTTGACATTATTTCTGGCAAAAGAATGGATGCCTTCGGGCGGCTTCCAATGGATTGACTCTCACCCTGAAATGCTTTTGACCTGGCTTAGGCTTCTCAAAGAAGAAAAAGAGGGTCTGGGGATGTTAGAGGCTATCTTGCAACGTGCAGAGGCGGTTGCTTGGCAGTTATTAGCCAAAGATGCAGTGGCGAATTTTTCTTTTGATATTCCGCAAGAACGCGCAAGACATTCCGCCTTTAGTCAGCCACAGTCGGCACAAATTCCTTCTGAATTATTAGGCTTGGAATTTTTATTATGGTTAAAAGAAAATCTTGCACGAGGACAAATCGTATTAAATCAAAATCATTTGCGTTTGACTGAAAATGGTTTAGTCATCGAACAGGAAGCTTTTAAGTGGTTTACCCAGCAAAATAGCCAGCATAAAAATTGGCGACTGGTGCAGCAAGCACTCATGAGTTTAAATTTACATGATAAAGATTTTGGGCAAGCCAATGCGGTTTTACTTGAAAAATGGCAACTTTTTTTACCCAAAGAACTGATTGTTCGGCAGACTCAGAATTCACAACATATGAAAATTCAGTCACTGGCATTAAATTTTTCGAATAATGTATCCTTACTAGTCCAAGGAAAATCCCTCGATTTAGATTTTCAAAATAAGCGATTAAATGCTAAAGGGCAAATGGAGCTCATGAAACAAGAGCCCAACTCGGGATTTAAAAATGTCTAGGTATGTCATTGGCGATGTTCAAGGGCATTATGATGCTCTGCAGGCTTTATTAGCGCGCTTAGGAAGCTGGGATGAATTGTATTTTGTTGGTGATCTCGTCAATCGCGGACCTCAATCTTTAAAGGTGCTTAGATTTTTATCCCAAATGCATCCAAAACCAAAAATTGTTTTAGGCAATCATGATTTATATCTGATGTATTTAGTTTATGCTCAAAATCCTAAGCGTGGACATGATAATTTAGAGGATATTTTATCGGCACCGGATAAATATGAACTGTGTGATTGGTTAAGACAGCAGGATTGGTTAATCCAGGATAAAAAAACGCAGGCCTTAATTGTGCATGCAGGCCTTGCGCCTATGTGGGATATCGCTACAGCCAAGAAATTAGCAATAGAATTAAAAATTATGTTGAGTTCGGAAGGGTTTGAGACGTATTTTCAAGCATTTTTTTCAGAACGTCGTCCCCGGTGGTCTAATAGCTTAACGGGTCTAGAGCGACATTTAATAGTTTCTGATTATTTTACTCGGGTACGCTTTACCCATTATGATGGTAGCTTAAATTGGGCCGGAAATGGGGAGTTATCCGCTACACCCTCTCATGCTTATCCATGGTTTGCTTGTCCAACACGGCAAAATTGGAAACAAGCTATTATTTTTGGTCATTGGGCGGCTCTCATGGGTAAAACAGGATTGAAGCAATTTCAGGCAATCGATACCGGTTTATGTTGGGGCGGGTTACTCACCGCTTTGAATTTAGATACCTTTGAGCGTATTAGTATTTAGATACAAACTATAAAAATTTTGATAAAATATCCCATCATTGATAATTAATTGAGGTTTTGTAAGTGATATTTCCTAAAACGCCTGAGCAGATTGAAAAGATGCGTATAGCTGGACAGTTAACCGCTAAAGTTCTTGAAGCGCTGACACCAATTGTTCAGCCAGGTATCACTACGATGGATATTGAGCGTTTTTGTGAAGATTATATTGTGAATACTTTAGGTGCTAAACCTGGAAGTAAAGGGCAATATGGATATCCTTATTGCGTCAACACTTCAATCAATCATGTCATTTGTCATGGTATGCCTTCTGAAAAACAAAAGCTTGTGGCTCAAGATATTGTCAATGTCGATATTACAGTCATCTATGAAGGTTATTATGGTGATAGCAGTAAAATGTTTTGTGTGGGTGAGGTCAAGCCTTTTGCGAAGCGTTTAGTGGATACCACCCAACAAGCTTTATATGCAGGCATCAAACAAGTTCGACCAGGTGCCACACTGGGTGATATCGGTCATGCGATTCAAACCATTGCTGAAAAAGAAGGTTATTCGGTTGTGCGTGAATATTGTGGTCATGGTATTGGACAAAAAATGCATGAAGACCCACAAGTCTTACATTATGGACAAGCTGGAAAAGGTCTGGCACTTGTTTCTGGCATGACCTTTACGATTGAGCCGATGATTAATCAAGGTCGAGCTGATGTGAAGCATCTTCAAAAAGCAGGTTGGATGATTGCAATGACTAAAGATAGAAAATTATCTGCGCAGTGGGAGCATACCATTTTAGTCACCCCCACAGGTTATGAAGTTTTAACTTGGCGTGAAGAAGAGCAAGGTTTTCTAGAAAAAAGCAGTTAATGCTTTATTAAAACAAAGTAAAAATTTATAATGCTTTTTTGTTTTAAATTTAAACTTTATGCCTTATAAATTTTTTGTATTGTTAATGATTTTGGTTTGCTTTACCTCTGCTTGTGTTGAAAAAGATATCCTCCGCAATGATGTTAAAATTGGGGGCTCTTATAAGTTCTAGCGCTGAGGGGCAAAAGTCTCACTGAGCTTGTAAGCTGAATATAATCCACCAATACTTATCAAACACCCCCCAATGAGCATGAGAGCAAAGCTTGCAATCGGAAATGTAATCACGCCAGCCAGTAATAAACTACCACAGATGATACCCGCTAAACTCAGAGCGCCTTTGACTATCTCTAGAGACTTATTTTTTTGAATATCTTCAGGCGTAATAACAGAAATGGCGTTGACGTTATTATTAGTTTTAATTTCTTTGTAAACATCATAAAATAAATTTGAGACATATCCACCATGAGAGGGGCTTTCGTTAACGCTAAGCACAAAGATCTTACAAATATCAACATCACTCTTTTCATGGTGTTTTAAATAATCATACATGATTAACCAAAATTCCAGGGCATTGACGGGTTGATAATATGAAGGCCTAGCGGTGCCCTCTTCGCTCGAATCTACGTATTCTTGACTAAAAGCATCTTTTTGGTTTGACTTTACAAACAAGCTATTTATATTAGCTAGTATCTCAGATATTTGTATATTCCCAAGCGATGTTGATAATTTTTGATAAAGTAAATCTTGGGAATCCTTTTCATCAAAGAGGCCATGATTAATAGCCCTGACTCTCATCTCTGTCCAATTTGTCATTATTAAGGGGTCAAGTTTATGCGCATCAAAGTCCACATCTTCTTCCTCTGGTACAACCCGGCTTCTGATTGTTTCTGCAATCAACTTATCGATGAAGGTATACCTCCTCTTCCGCAGTAAATTTTCAAATTAAAAAAATTAGTCAAATATCATAAAATTCTTGACACAGATCGCTGATTTTGATCTTATACTTCCTTTTGGAATGAAGTTATGGATGCAACAAGATTTGATGTTAAGCGTTTAGACCATTTGGGTTTGGTAGCTGGCTTCTGCAAGGAAATAGGATTAGTTGAGTGGGTTAATGCCCGTTTTCCTAAAGAATCTCATAATACCCATATTAGTAATGGCCAATTATTCGTTGCCATGTTGCTCAATGGTCTTGGTTTTGTGAGTCGAACTTTACACGTTTATCCTGAGTACTTCAAAGATATTCCTACTGAAAGATTGTTGGGCGAAGGTATTTTACCCCAACATATTAATGACGATGTTCTGGGACGTTTTTTGGATTGTCTCTATGCTGAAGGTGTATCTGGCCTTTATGAAGAACTGGCATTTAAAGTCGTGACTTATCTTGGTCTTCAATGCAAAAGTCTCAATTTAGATGCAACGAGTTTTCATCTTGATGGAGAGTATCATCAGGATATCGATGCAAAAACTATTCATATTACCCAAGGCTATAGTCGTGACCATAGACCTGATTTAAATCAAGTCGTCCTTAATTTAATTACCGAAAATCGGGCGGGTATTCCTCTTTATATGAAGGCATGTAGTGGCAATACGCAAGATAGCAAGAGTTTTAAAGAGATTATTACCCAACATGTTAAAAGCTTGAAATCCGCTTATAAAAATACTTACCTGATTGGCGATGCAGCACTGTATAGTGAAGCAACCATTCAAGCCTTATCATCCGCTAATCAATTATTTATTACTCGAGTACCACAAAAAATTAAAGAAGCCAAACAACTCATATCCAAAGCCAAACAAGTCGATTGGGTACCATTAAATGACGGATACAGTGGGTATTGGATTGACTCAGAATATGGCAATGTTCGACAACGGTGGCTTTTGGTAAAAAGTCATATGGCAAAAGCTAGAGAAGAGCATATTTTAAATAAAAAAATTCTGAATAGCAGCAAAGATTCTTTAAAAAGTTTTAATCGTTTGTGTCGTCAACCATTTTCTTGTCAAGCTGATGCACAAAAAGCATTTGATGCATGGCAGAAAGAGCAAGAGTTTAGTGAAGTTTTTGATATGAAAATCGAAGAAAAAAAGCAACGACAAAAACGAGGTCGTCCTGCCATCGATGCTGAGTATCAAGCGCATTTTTGTATTACGGGGGCTTTATCCACTTCTTTACGTTTAAGAGCAGAGGCCCAGGATACAAAGGGTTTATTTATTATAGCCACCAATGATTGTTCTAAAAACTTATCCATGCAATTTATTTTGGATGAATATAAATCTCAACAGGCGGTCGAACGTGGATTTCGGTTTCTAAAAAGTCCTGATTTTTTAACCTCATCTTTTTTCTTGAAGAAACCTGAAAGAATAGAAGCGTTACTGATGGTGATGACGACTTGTCTTATGATATATGCGAGTGTCGAATATCAAATTCGAAAAGCATTACTTGATAAAGATAAGTTCTTTCCAGATATGAAGAAAAAACCCACTCAAAAACCAACAGCTAAATGGGTATTTTTTTGCTTTCAGGGGATATCAGTATTAACGATAGATAGTTCTCATCAAGTGGTTACAAATATGATGGATAGGCAAAGGATAATATTAGATGCTTTAGGGCGTTCATACTGGAAATTTTATTCATGATTTTGCTGCGGGATGTGAGCTACATCTTTTTTTTCTAAAATAAAATCAATGGCATTTTGATACAACGCTTGGTAACCATGATTTTGTGCATATTCGAGATAATCTATTAAAAATTGCATGGTGTAATGCATTCCAGAAAGTTTGCATTTGAGTAAAGCGAGTTTGAAGTTCAATTCTCCTTTTCTGAGATCACCTTGTAAAAATGCATTATGCATTATTTCATTGTAAACATTAACCACAAGTACATGTTGGTGTGTTGAAGGTGTGAAGTGGTCTAATATACCCGGACACTTTTATGGTTAAAATATAACCAATAGAAAGCGAAGAACCGATTAGACCTATAGTGCAACAACCTGCATTGTTACTTAATATTAGCCAAAGCATCCTCAATTTAAAAAAACCTAGGGATTTTATCCTCAGCAATTTGTGTGGGATTTTTGGCTTCTATTTTAGTGCCTTATGTGCCGATGTCTGTAATATATGGCGTAGTGGCCAGTACAGCCATGGTAGCTATTTTATGCTTTTTAAAGACGATGAGCCAAAATGAGTCAACACAGACGGCTAATCTATCTCCTTAGGCTGCACACGTCAATGTATGTAATATAAGTCCGTCCAATATTGATTATTATTTCATTTTCTACGTATCATCTGGTTTTTAGCCAATCATGTTCATAAAGTTTTGTGCGAAGAAAATATCATTTTGGCATTTCTGATAAGCCTTTTTTAAACCTGATGGATGGGTACGTTGTCTCAACAGTTCTTCTGGGTCTTCGAATTGATGAATAACCTGTCTCAGGGGGTGGTAATTTTGACACAGATGAATCTGTTTAATATTTTCTTGCGCCCGTTCTATTTTTTGAAAAGTGAGTTGATGGTTTCTAAAAATGAAACTCCACCATGAAAGCTCAAGCTTTGCCCAAGTATAAAAAGGCCAACGAATAAAATTATAAAAAGTCTCATTGAGATAGCAGCGCGACTGAAGATATTCAGTCAGTGTATCTAAACAACGTTTTTTGAGATTTTCAAATGCGAAATATTCCATCATGGTAATTTTTTTATCAATAGCCTGAGGGTCCATTGATTGGCCGTGGTCATAGATACTCGCAAGATATCTGGCGCAATTGGGTTGGTGGCAAAGAAAGTCCAACTTTATTAAACCCGGTGTATGTTTTTGTATGAGTAACAAAGCTTTAATGGTATGAATAGTATGTTGATAGTTATCAATAAATATTTTTTTTTGAAAAAAATGATATTGATACTGGTATTCATAGTTTTTCATTAAGGTTAAACTTCCAACACTGGGTTTGCGTTGTAAATGGTGGTGTAGCCGAAAAGCAAACCCCACATCAATACAAATAACTTTATTATCATCAGTGCATATAAAATTACTTTTTGCCGGGGCATCCATGACAATTCGGCCTGTGATGGCATAAATGTCGATGAGTTTTCTGACGATTTCTCTATCGGTTGCTTCTCGGCCTTTAAAAAAAGGCATTTGCCAGCCGATATACGGGCCAATTTCTACTACGCGAGTCAGATAAGCATACTCTGGATAAATTTCACAAAATACTTTGACCGAGCGATGAGGGTCTTCAGTATCATTTCCTTTATATTTGGGAATCTTTAAAACCAATTGCCCATTAGGACTTTTATAAGCGGTATTAAATGTACCTTCATCTAAAAATTCCCAACCGAGTTGCTGCACTTCAGGGTGGCGGTTTTGAATACTATGGTATTTGGAGTGTTTTGGCATAATGATCAGAAATATCAAAATGAAATTTTTATCAAATTTTCAGTGATTTAGCAATCTTTTAAAAGAGCTCACTTTGTGTTAACAATATAGAATCAATCTTTTTTTTAATTGGTTTGTCAATGGATTTTTGTGATCGATTTCAACAATATGAACAATGGTTTTCAAAGCCTCATGCAAAATATTTAGAGCAAGAGATTACTGAATATTTGCAGCATATTGATTTAAGCGATTGGAAAGGTCGTTTTTTGCAAATTGGTGATTTAGGCGATGATACCTGGTCTCAATCATTAAAGTTTGCTTCACAATATGTCATTTTACCGCTTGAAAAACAGGGGGTAGATCTGATTGCAAATCCTTGTGAAATTCCATTGGCTTCTCATTCTTTTGATGTGATATTCGCACCTTTTATTTTTGAGTTAGGTATTGATCCCAAAACCTTTATTGAGGAAGCTGATAGAGTGTTGTCATCCATGGGTTTGATGGTGATTGTGGGATTAAATCCCTGTGGTCTATGGCGACTTTCTCGTTTTTTTAAGTTTTCTAAAAAAGCCTGGTATCAATCCAAACAGGGTTCTTCTGCCTGGGCTATTCGAAAATTATTTCAACATCTGCATTATGAGGTGTTTGAGATGGGCTTTTTTTATTTTATTCCGCCTGTGAAACAACCCAAAATCTTGCGATATTTTACTTGGGTGAACCGAATTTCAAAGTTTTTAGCTTTTTATCCGCCATCTGTATATTTATTGGTTGTACAAAAGCGAGATATCGCCATGAATGGCTTTTTGGCAGTTGAGAAAAGCACTCTGTGTTAGTATAATAAAAGTAATTTTTTGATAGGCATTCAAAGGATATTGTCTTTTGATGTGCATGAATGATGAGTAATAAAATCATGATTTTTCGAATCAGTTTTTCCTATCTGGATTCTGTTTATGAAGTTTATGCAAAACAAGTCACTGAAAGTGACATGTTTGGTTTTATTCTCATAGAAGATTTTGTATTTGGTGAACAAACATCTTTAGTGGTTGACCCTTCTGAAGAAAAGTTAAAATTAGAATT
>DNMA01000009.1:0-1752 GCA_003489505.1 Legionellales bacterium
GAGTTTTTCGAAATCAGATATTTATGGAAAGAGGCTGTAGCGGGAAAAAAAGATATCCGAGAAACTTCATTTAAGGAAATGGATTTGAATTTAGAGTTTAAAAATGAGTTTATTCGGCATCTCAAGCATCAATATGGTGAAAAATATAAAACTCACCATACAAACTTTATTAATCAATTGTTTGCGTTAAATCACGGCTTTCATTGTCATATTGAAAAATTTAGTTTAATTTTTTCAAAATTAATGAGGACTTATTTTCATCAAGATTTACCGGCGAAGCTTCAACAAGATTTTTCAAGTCTTGCAGCTCCATAATTCATCTATAATCAATATAGTGAATGAATAGAGATAAAAAATGCCTAAATTTTTTTTAAATTATGGTGGTCCTGGTGGTCGATGGTCTAGCTTTACTGATAGCGATATTCGCAATTTGCAACAAGCCTGTCAAAACTTTTATGGCATGCCGCATCGTGAAATTCATTATCAAATACATGGTTTAACCGTATCGGTTATGACCTATGGGATTCACCGAGCTTTATTATTAGAAATTCCTCAAGATGCATCGCAAGCAACTCTAGCTCATTTTAAATTAGCATGCATTAAGGCAGAGCAAATTTGTCGGGAAAATTATTCTGTATTGAATCGAAATTGTGTGACAGCTGTTGCTCAAACCTTACATCAACTTGATTCCAAAATCACCGAAGAAAATGTAGTGTGGCCATGGACTTTAGATACAAATTTAAAAAAATACTATGAATACTATTACCCACAATCAAGTATGCAAGGACAGTTTATTGCAAAATATAATGAGATTGCGGGTCGTGAATATTTTTCTCTTGGTAAAGAGCGTCACTGGGAAAAAAATATAGACTCTCCCGATGATATTATTCAGCAGGCCTATAGCAAAAATACGGGTTCGGGAGAGCGTACTAAATCAAGCTTAATTGAACTGGGATGGGTCGCAGAAGATGAAAATAAAATTTTAAGACCCACCGATAAAGCCCCATTAAAATTTCGAAATAATCTTGAAGCATTTAATCAGGATTTTGAGAAAATGCTTAACTTAAAAGAGCTTTATACGCAACATGCAAACGTATTATCTTTAAACGCCATGCATTTTTTTAAAGATAATCCTAGCTATGATACCGCAATTAGTCGACTCACAGAGCAGGCAAAAAACAATCCAAAAGGAGCCTCAGCAAAGGTATTAGAAACTATCAAGCCAAAAAAAGATGAAGAAGAGGCGGAAGGTGAGTCCTCTCATCCTCATCTTTAAATACAAACTTCAATTAGGTTATATTAGGTTAGATTTCATAAAAATTTCATAGAGTATCAAATGATTAAAACTTTAGGATGTTTAATATTTTCTTTGATGATTTCTTTTGACATATCTGCTGGTATTACTTTAATTAGTGACCCCAAGGTATTGTCTATTGCTATTGAAGAAAATAAAGAGGATTGGGTTGATTTAAGACAACAACAAGTCATTTTATGGGGCCCATCTCCTGAAATATTAAATAATCAAGATTATACTTTTTTAAGAAAAACGGTTTATGAAAAATTAAAAACGGCTCAACGTATGTTGCCTCAAGGTGTTCGATTTTGTCTTTATGAAGGTTATCGAAGCTTAAGTCTTCAAAAAATTATTTTTGACAAACATTATCAGCATGTCAAAGCAGAACATCCCAATTGGAGTCACAAACATGTTTTTTTAGAAACAACAAAATTAGTGTCACCGGTCGTTAATTTAGT
>DNMA01000009.1:2042-6234 GCA_003489505.1 Legionellales bacterium
TTAGTGTCACCGGTAGTGAATTTAGATAAAAGCATCAATATTCCACCCCATTCAACAGGGGCCGCCATTGATATATATTTGGTGGATAACCAAGGAATCCCCATTGATATGGGTATTCATCCAAAAAATTGGATGAAAGATATCAGTGGTGAATTGTCTTTAACAAACTCTCAATCAATTTCAAAGCAAGCACAAACTCATCGACAAATGATGAGTAAAGCACTGACTTCAGTTGGTTTTGTGAATTACCCAACCGAATATTGGCATTGGTCATATGGAGATAGGTATTGGGCTTATAGTAAGGGAAAATCAAAGGCAATTTATTCCAACACCTATACACCCAAACCTAGATAAGCACAGTTATTATTATGCCTATTAATCTTATGGAATTTTTTCCAAAATTTTTAATATGACGCATATGACATGTATCATGATATCGAATTTGTTTAAATTTTGATCATTTTAGTCTAAAATTAAAGTGTAAGGATTATAACATTAGGATGATGTATGATGAATTTTATTAAAATCACGATAACTTTAATCATTATATTTTTTGTGAGTTTTGCTGTATCTGAAGGCTGGCAAGCTCATAGACATTCCTTAGCAGATCATTTGCATCTGTCTCCTCCTAAAGATCCAATTGATGGACATTGGTTAGCTAATTTGCGAGGTCTTCCAGATTTAGATGATATTGATGAGATTGATGATACTGTCCGTGAAGTAATGAAACTAGAAACTGAATCGCGGTGCAATGCCATCAACCCTCAATTGAGAATGCTTTTTTTTGAACATTTTGCGATTTATCAAAAAATGGCCAATGAACAAAATATTTATCTTTCCAAAAAAACAATCCATCAATGGGCTAAAGTGATGGCCATGACTTTAAAAGAAAGTTATGGTGATACAACCAATATCACCGACTTTAAAGGGCATAGCTACGTGACTTATGGTGGAATTTCAAACTTGAACCGTTGGAAAACAATATTATCCTTATCTAAGGAAACTCGTATTGAATTTAATTTTCAGACAAATTTTGGTTTGACTCAACTTTCTGCAGATAGACTATTTGTAGCTTTTAAACTAGCAGAAGATCAGAAATATAATACCAGCTATCTAGAGGGATTAGATGGAGCTGGTACTCCACATAAAATTCCTCTAAATGCTGCAATTGCTGTGCGTCGATTGATTTGGTTTTATCAAGATTTTGCACAGGGTCGTGTTATTCAGTCAGATAATCGAGTCCATTTCAAGCAATTAAATGACCCTGAAAAAGTTGCACAACAACAAGCAGGACTTGAAGCCGCTATTCGATATTGTGGTACCCAATATATGTTTGAAGAGGGGGAACATGATTTTGATAAACTCACAGAGGCTATGAACTCTGTTGCTTACTGCAAATTAGGTAATGCACGCAGTGGTTATGGCATGACAGAATATGATGATAAGTGTTTTGCACAACTGGTAACCATATGTCCTGCATTAAATATCGATATTGCAACGATTACACCTGAAAAATATTTTGCAACACGAAATGAGCCAGCTGTTTGCGAAGCCACATTTAATCGATTGTTGGTTGAGAAACCTAAAGATTCGAATGCCCAAAAACATTGGTATAATTTTAGATAGGCGAGGAGTTCATGATGTCGTTTAGTCTTTAAGTTTAAACGGCATCATGACGATTGAAATATAAAATTTATTTTTTAAAATTTGCTTTTCGTGCCTTGGGCTTTCTTTTTAATGCATTTGGATTGGAACTAGAAGGCAGATAGTGAGTGGGACAGAAGCCATCAATTTCTTCTCGAGCAATCGTTTTTTTCAATAAGGTTTCAATGGCTTTTAAATTAGGAAACTCATCAGCACAGACTAAAGAAATTGCATGCCCTGATCGACCAGCTCGTCCAGTTCGACCAATTCGATGGACGTAATCTTCAGCAACTTGTGGTAATTCAAAATTAATCACCAAATCCAGTTCATTGATATCAATACCACGAGAGGCAATGTCGGTCGCAATCAAAAATGCAATTTTTCCAGATTTAAATGACTCTAAAGCTTTAATTCTTTGCGCTTGGGTTTTATCACCATGAATAGCTAAGGCCTCAATTCCTTCATGAAATAAACTTTTTACCAGTTTATTTGCAGCATGTTTGGTTTTGGTAAAAATTAATGCCTGCGTCCATCTTTTATCATGGAGCAGTTGGCATAATAGGGCAGTTTTTCTAGCCTTATCAACGGGATGAATTTTATGTTGGACTGTGCTTGCCGTTTGGTTAACTGGTGTTGTTTGAATTTCGCAAGGCTCATGCATGAATTGATGAGATAGTCTTCGAATATCAGGGGTCATGGTAGCAGAAAAAAGTAGTGTCTGACGCTCTCGAGGAAGCTTTTGTACAATGCGACGTATATCATGAATAAATCCCATATCTAACATTCTATCTGCCTCATCTAATACTAGATATTTAACAGCATTGAATTTAACAGCATTTTGCTGGGCTAAATCTAATAATCGACCAGGGGTTGCAATCAAAACCTCTGTGCCTGTACGCAGTTTCATCATTTGAGGATTGATTTTAACGCCACCATACACACAAGTGACTCGAATAGGTAAATGGGCTGCATATTTTCTGAAATGTTCAAAGATTTGAATAGCCAGTTCTCTAGTGGGCGCTAATATGATTGAATGACAAGTATTGGGCTGAGCTCTTTGATTTTGGCTCAAATGATGCAAAATAGGTAGACCAAAGGCTGCAGTTTTTCCTGTACCCGTTTGAGCGAGTCCAATAATATCTTGTTTTTTAAGCGCCAATGGAATGGCTTTAGCTTGAATGGGGGTCGGTTCATTAAAACCAATTTCTTCAAGGGATTGTAACAATGCAGGATGAAGAGCAAAATGCGAAAATGACATAATCTTTTACAACAAAAAAGAGAGACTTAAAACTATTATACTGGATTCCAGTGTTTTCGTTTAGAAAAAAATGATCAAAAAGAAGTTTTTTTGAGTTTCACCTTGTTTTTATCTAATGATTTAGCCTTGCGAGGGCCTTTTGAATCCTTTAAAATGATTTAAAAAGTGATAAAGGGTATTTTAACTTGGATACACCAAGAATTGAAAAAGTGGTCATCATGATTCCGACATACAATGAGGAATTGGTGATTGCAGAGACGATTAAGTTAATCTTTGAAGAAACTCATCAGATTCATCATAGGTATGTTACACATATTTTGATATTTGACAGTGCTTCCCTAGATCAGACGCAAAGCGTTGTAAAAGATTTACAATTGAAATATACCCACCTTCATTTGCAAACAGAAGCTCAAAAAACTGGTTTAGGATCTGCTTATCACCAAGCCATGCATTATGCATTACATCACCTGGATGCAGATATTTTAGTAGAGTTTGATGCAGACCTTTCTCATCAGCCTAAATATCTTATTCCTATGCTAGAAAAAATTAAAGAACAAGATGTAGTCGTTGGAAGCCGTTATATACCAGGTGGAAGTCTGCCAGAAAATTGGGGATTACATAGACGTTTACTTTCCAAAATGGGGAATTTACTGATTAAAAGTGTTTTGAAAGTTCCTTATCAAGATTTAACCAGTGGTTTTCGTATGATTAGACGAGAGGCACTATTAAAAGTTATACCCCAAGCATTTATCTCTTCTTGTTTTGCTTATAAAATTGAATTGTATTGGCGATTATTTCAAGAGGGTATGCGAATTCAAGAGCATCCCATTGAATTTATTGATAGAACTAAAGGAAGTAGTAAGCTTCCTAAAGGCAGCATTATGGACTCTTTAAGAGTTTTATATCATTTGAGCTCTAAAGAATCGTCATGACATCCACTCGAAATTTATCTTTACTAATCTTAGTCAGCCTAATCTTACGCCTGATTTGTATGACTTATAGTCAAGCACTCACTGAAGAAGCCTATTATTGGAATTATGCACTGCATTTAGATTTTGGTTATTTAGACCACCCACCGATGGTTGCATATTTAATTCATCTTTCAAGCCTGATTTTAGGTAATAATGAGTGGGCTATTAGACTACCAGCCATCCTGTGTTGGATGGGCATGGCCTATTATTCCTATCAACTCAGTGAACTCATTCAGAAAAATACAGGCTTAACGGCTTTATTATTAGTCTCTGTTTTGCCGTTTTTTTTCTTACAGTCGATGTTTATGACACCTGATAT
>DNMA01000115.1 GCA_003489505.1 Legionellales bacterium
TTTGAAAAGTTTTTAGAGCTTTTAAATCGTTGGAATAAAACATATAATTTAACGGCTATTCGAGATATCTATCAGATGATTCCGATGCATATTTTAGACTGCATCGCTATTATTCCATGTATTAAAGGCTCTCGCGTTTTGGATGTCGGTACTGGACCTGGTTTTCCAGGTATTCCTCTAGCAATTTGTATGCCCGATATTCATTTTACTTTAGTCGAAAGTAATCGCAAGAGAATACAGTTTTTACAAACTGTCAAACATGAATTGAAACTTGATAATATTGAAATATGGCAAGGACGTATAGAACAGTACCAACCCGACGCAGGCTTTGATACTATAACATCAAGAGCATTTAGCAGTCTTGTACAATTTATAGATTTGACACGTCATGTCTGTGTGGAAGATGGGGTATGGTGTGCCATGAAGGGTCAAGTTCCTCATGAAGAATTGACCATATTATCCCAACCTTATGAAATCTTTCATTATGACATTCCAGGACAAGATGTTGCTAGGTGCTGCATCATCATTAAAAATAAGGAATAATCATGGTAAAAATCATTGCCATAACCAATCAAAAAGGTGGTGTAGGGAAAACTACGACTGCAATTAATTTAACTGCGAGTTTGACTCAAAAAAAAGCAAAAGTATTGCTTATTGATTGTGACCCTCAGGGAAATGCCACAACAGGCAGCGGTATTGATAAAAATGCCATTGAATGGGGCTTGCAAGACGTATTATTAGAAAATTGCCAAATTGAACATGCAATTTTAGAAACCGTTCATGCTTATCATGTCCTTCCGACTAATTCTGATTTAACAGCCGCCGAAGTGGGTTTAATGCAGCAAAATCAAAGAAGTCATATTTTAAAACAAGCCATCGATAAAATAAAAAATCATTATGATTACATCATTATAGATTGCCCCCCAGCTTTAAATACTTTGACTTTGAATGCCTTAGTGGCTTCAACAGACTTATTCATTCCAATGCAGTGCGAATATTTTGCACTTGAAGGATTGGCGGCATTATTATCAACTATGCAACAAGTACAGCAACACTTGAATCCACAGCTGAAGTTATTAGGTATTTTAAGAACGATGTACGACCCTCGTAGTCGTTTATCGCAAGAGGTTTCCAAACAACTTTTACAGCATTTTGGCGATAAAGTTTTTCGGGTTTGTATTCCTAAAAATGTCAAACTTGCCGAAGCGCCAAGTCATGGCTTGCCCGTGAATGTCTATTCTCGCTTGTCTGCTGGTTCAAAAGCTTATATGGTATTAGCAGAAGAAATTGTTACCAAAATGGAGGCTCTTGCATGACCCCTAAAAATCCTGCTTTAGGTAAAGGGTTGGCTGCATTATTAGGCGATTGGCAAGCACCGACTCCAGATGCAACAGGCAATACCCCACAAATTACGATGCTGGCTATTGATGAGATTCAAGCCGGTCAATTTCAGCCACGTGTACATTTTGATGAAGATAGCTTAAATGAGTTGGCACAATCGATACAGGCACAAGGGTTGTTGCAACCGCTCACCGTTCGCCCTATTGGTGATAAATATGAGATTATTGCTGGCGAGCGCAGATGGCGTGCTTGTCAAAAAATTGCTAAATCCCCAATTCCTGTGATTATTCATCAGGTTTCCGATGAAACTGCTTTGGCACTGGGTTTGATTGAAAACTTACAAAGACAAGATCTCAACCCCATTGAAGAAGCCAGAGCACTAGGGCGTTTAATTGATGAGTTTTCTTTAACGCATCAAGAAATTGCCAATGTTTTAGGTCAATCGCGTGCCCATATTTCCAATCAATTGCGATTATTACAATTAGAGCCAGAGGTACAATCTTTGTTGTCTCAAGGTTTAATTAGTGTCGGTCATGCACGTTGCTTAATTGGATTAGATACCAATACTCAAATTCAATTGGCTGAAAAAATTCATCAATTACAATGGTCTGTGAGAATGACTGAGCAATGGGTGCAATCCTTACAGCAACCCAAAACAAAAAATGGGCAGGTCAAAGAAAGTTATCACCAGCATCTGGCCTTAGCTGATAAATTATCGCAACATTGGCATACTAAATTTGAGATCAAAGCTTTGCCTAAAAACAAAGGAAAAATGATTATTCATTATGAAGATCAAACAGGTTTAGATAAATTATTAAATTATTTATTAAAAGACATGACTGAAAATGCATAGTTCTATGGAAGAATACATCCGAGATTTATTTGCCAACTACCTTGAATCGCAAATGAGTTTGGCAGATTATTTACCAGAAAATATTGCCATTGCGGCTAAAAAAATTGTGGAATGCCTTTTGCAAGATGGAAAAATATTGATTTGTGGAAGCGGCGCATCAGCTGCCAATGCTTTGCATTTTGCCACAGGTTTAATGAATCAATATCACGTGGAAAGACCCGCATTACCTGCTATTGTATTGGCTCAAGATTTTACTATCTTATCCTCTAATCCGCATGCTGAAGATTATGCTCAAGTGTTTTCTAGACAAATTCAGGCTTTAGGTGGTGAAAAAGATTTATTGTTAATTTTAACGACTTCAGGGGATTCCTCTAGCTTGATACATGCTGTTGATGCGGCTAAAGAACGGGGCATGGATATTCTGACTTTAAGTGGTAAAAATGGCGGCATGTTAAGTAATCATTTAGGCCCTGAGGATATTGAGCTCAGAGTCAGATTAGACCATCCTGCTCGAATTCGTGAAACGCATTTATTTATCCTGCATTGTCTTTGTGATTTAATAGATAAATCACTTTTTGGAGCCATGGTATGAAAACAATAATTAAAAAATCTCTGGTAGTTTTAGCTTGTTTTTTAGGTTCATCTTGTGTGCCCGTATTATTAGCAGGTGCTGCAAGCGGATATATTATCTATGATGATAGAAGTGTGCGTACCATGGAAAAGGATGCCAGAATTTTTCATGTCATTCATCGGGCTTTGGTGCGTAATCCTCAAATGCAGGGCAGTCGAGTCAATGTCACCAGCTATAAACAGGTGGTCTTATTAACCGGACAAGTGCCCTATGCTTCTGAACGTGCGATTGCTGAAAAAATTGCAAGAAGTGCACCGCATGTAAGAAAAATTTATAATGAAATTACCATTGAACCAACGATTTCGGCCTTGCAAGTGACCAAGGATACTGGCCTGACCAGTAGTGTTCGCAGTCATATGCTGGCTAAAAAAGATTTAGATTCAGGTGGTATCCGCATTGTTACTGAAAATGGTGTAGTGTATTTAATGGGTGATGTCACGCATCCTCAAGCAGAATTAGCAGTCACGGTTGCACGTGAAATTCAAGGTGTGCAAAAAGTTGTGAAGGTTTTTCAGTATATTGATAATTAAAAAATGATGACAATAAAATTAAAAAGGACTTTAATTGTTGGGCTGCTGACATTGCTTTTATCTGGCTGCTTAGGTGGTGTTTGGACGGGTGCGAATTTATTTTATGATAGGCACCGGATTTTTAAAAAAACCACCGATATTACTTTAGCTGCTAAAGTGGGGCATGCCATTAAAATAGAGCCTTCTTTAGATTGTCCAAGTAATCGTTGCTTTGAAATTGCTACCTTTCATGGGGATGTCTTATTGTTGGGGGAAGTGCAAACGCAAGTGCAAAAAAATAAAGCCACCCAAATCATTATGGCTCTAGGTGGCTATCGACATTTGTATAATTATATTCAAGTGAATCCTCAAGCGACTTATGAAACCAACGTTAATGATCATTGGATAACGACCAAGATTCGCAGTCAAGTTGTTGCAAATTCTGAAATTGACCCTCAACCGTTTAAGGTTATCACCCATGATCAAGTGGTCTATCTCATGGGTGATGTTTTGGATTCACAAGAGGACCTCATTATCGATGTTGCCAAAGAAACTGAGCGAGTTCAAAAAGTTGTCAACTTACTACAAAGTTATAGTCTAAAACATAAAACTAAAGATTCAGACTCAGCTTAATACATTGCATAAGTTGTGTTTGAGTAATTTAAATCATTTTGCTGCATGGCTTGATTGCTATAATAAGCAAACATACCAAAAGCAAAGGTGCTTTTACCAGTGAAAATGCCTTCAATAAGCTGATTTATTGTGCTT
>DNMA01000144.1 GCA_003489505.1 Legionellales bacterium
TCCAAATTGGATGAAAGAAGTAGAGATCTGCAATTCATGTTGTACAAGTGCCTTATATCCACAACCTAAAGGAAGTGGTTTTACGGCGCATTTAATAAATTAAGTCTAGGATGAATTAAAGAAATTGCTAGTTTTTTTTAAATGCTTTCAAACTTAAGCGTAGATTGATGCTCAACATCAGCGTTAAAATACTATACGGCATGATGAAGTGACTAAAAAAATACTGATGTAGCCAGATATTACCTATCAATAGGGTGCTAATGATGAAAAGGATTAATTTGTGTTCTAAAAGCGGGGTATAAAAAAACAAGCATATCACTATCATCCCAGAGATAAAGCCACCCAATAATTCTAAAGGGGCGTGATAGTTTTGGTAAAAAATGGCCCAGGCAATGGCAGTCAGTAAAAACCCATAAACCTTTTTATCAAGCAAATGAAGTGCGCACAAAGAACCATAAAAAACGGTAGCTATTTGTAGATGACCACTGGGAAAGGCAAAGCCATTGCCAAGATGAGCCATTAAAGGAACTTGAAATAATAATTTAAGATTGGCATTGATTAACATACTGGAAGCACCAACGATGATGCTGGTTTGAAAGGCATGAAATTGTTGGGTCATGAGTAATAAAAATAATATAAAAAACATAAAATAAATATTACCGATAAAACAAAATGTTTGAGATGAAAAATTAAGAATATCCATTATTTAAAAAACTTAAAAAAGAATTTAATATGACATAGCTTCTCTGATTCATCAATTATTTAATTTTTTCTCAGCATAAGTGTGTGAAAAAAATATAATTTCAATCTGAGCTGATTCTGATGGTGAAGTGAATTCTATTCTTGATTGTGCTGTGTTAAAATCTTTGGAATTCATTGAACGGAAAAAACATCACATGATTGAACATGACCGCATCATCACGAATCAGAGCACGGCAAATGAAGAAGTAATAGACCGTGCCATACGTCCTGTAAGTCTGGATGAATACATGGGTCAAGAGTCGGTTTGTCATCAACTCAAAATTTTCATTAAAGCTGCCATACAACGTCGTGAACCCCTTGATCATGTTTTATTATTTGGTCCTCCCGGATTAGGGAAAACCACACTCGCCAATATTATTGCCCATGAAATGGGTGTCAGTGTTCGTCAAACCTCAGGACCTGTTCTTGAAAAGCCAGGTGATATCGCAGCTCTTTTAACCAATCTTCAAGAAAATGATGTCTTATTCATTGATGAGATTCATCGTTTAAGTCCTGTTATTGAAGAAATTTTATATCCGGCCATGGAAGATTATAAGCTGGATATTATGATTGGAGAGGGGCCTGGTGCGCGAAGTATTAAATTGGATTTACCACCTTTTACTCTAGTGGGTGCGACCACTCGAGCAGGTTCTTTAACTTCGCCTTTACGTGATAGATTCGGTATTGTACAACGATTAGAATTTTATAGTGTTGAAAACTTGGTGAAAATTTTGACCCGCTCAGCCAAGCTCTTGCAGGTGCCAGCTGATGAAACGGGCATTTTTGAAATTGCCCGTCGTGCGCGTGGCACACCGCGTATTGCCAATCGATTATTACGCCGAGTACGAGATTTTGCACAAGTTGAAGCTGATGGGATGATTTCCCAAAACATCGCCCGTTCTGCATTAGATGTATTACAAGTCGATGAAGAAGGCTTTGATGTCATGGACAGAAAATTACTGATTGCCGTGATTGAGCGCTTTGCTGGTGGGCCGGTGGGACTTGAAAGTATTGCCGCGGCCATTGGTGAAGAAAAAAATACGATTGAAGATGTTTTAGAGCCATTTTTAATTCAGCAAGGGTTTTTAATGCGTACCCCAAGAGGGCGAGTGGCCACTGAAAAATCTTATCAACATTTTGGCATACAGAGTAAAGTGACATGATAGAGTTTCGTGTTTACATGGAAGACACCGATATGATGGGCATTGTCTTCTACGCAAACTATTTAAAATTTTTTGAAAGAGCACGAACTGAATGGTTACGTGAGAGAGGATTTTGTTTATCTGTGCTTGCAAAAGAAGACATTTCTTTTGCTGTTCGCCATGTCGATATTGATTACATTGCACCTGCTCGAATCGACGATATCTTAATTCTTGAAACAGATGTTTTGCAAACTGGCTTTTGTCAGTTACAATTCAAACAAAAAATGATGCTACAAGACCAAAAGCTGCTTGCACAAGCGCATGTCGATGTAGTCTGTGTTAACCAAAATATGATGCCAAGACGTTTGCCAAGGCAAATTTGTAAGGAGTGTTTAAAATGAGTGCGCCTACCAGTGTAATAGGTTATTTTTTCCAAGCCGGCTGGGTTGTGAAGTCAGTGATGACAATGTTATTAGTTGCATCTGTGATATCTTGGGGTTTAATTATTCAAAGAATCATGTTCTTTAAACAAAAAATGGCTGATTATCAGTCATTTAATCGTCGATTTTGGGGAAGTACCGATTTAAGCCGTTTATTTAGTGATGTCGATAATAATGTTGAAACACGTTTAGGCATTGCTGCAATTTTTCATTCAGGCTTTAAAGAGTTATTACGTCTTCGTCAACAAAGTGTTCGTTCTTTAGAAACTATCCAACGCGTAATGCAAATTAGTTATGCCAAAGAAGCAGAAGCTTTAGAGCAGCATTTGTCGGTGTTTGCCTCTATCGGTTCTTTAGCACCTTACATTGGCCTATTTGGTACCGTGTGGGGGATTATGACTTCTTTCCAAGCTTTAGGACAAGCCTCACAAGCAACAATTGCCATGGTTGCGCCCGGGATTGCAGAAGCTTTAGTCGCAACAGCTATGGGTCTTTTTACAGCGATTCCTGCAGTGATTGCCTACAATCGCTTTAGCCAAAGCTGTGAAACATTATTGAGTCGTTATGCCTTATTCCAAGAAGAATTAATGGCTTTGATTTCTGAGCAAGCTTCACGATAGGAAGATTTTTCATGAATATTCATCAGATGAAAGGACAAAGAAAACGTCCTATAGCTGAAATTAATGTGGTGCCTTACATTGACGTGATGTTGGTGCTTTTAGTGATTTTTATGATTACAGCTCCCATTTTAAGTCAAGGGATTCAGGTGGAATTACCGAAAGTCGCCTCAGAGCAAGTTCCTACCGCAGATAGAGAACCCATTATTGTTTCAGTCAATCAACAAGGACAACTCTTTTTAAATGTCAGTGACTCGCCCGAATCTCCTATGGAACCCAATGCCTTACAAGTTCGCGTGGCAGCTGAATTGGGATTGGCAAAACAAAACCATGAAAAGGTCAATGTTTTAGTCAAAGGGGATGCAGGGGTTCCTTATGGTCAAGTGGTGACAGCGATGGGGCTTTTAAAGCAAGCTGGCGCTGAACAAGTTGGCCTCATGACTGATAATAATCCTTCGGAGAATGCATGATGATTTCTTATTCACGTTCCTTTGGGGTTTCAGCAGGTCTTCATTTGAGTTTATTGATCTTGATGTTATGGCAGCCTCATAGCACCCAACCGGTTTTAGAAGCCAATGAGCATTCTAACATGCCTCAACAAACCGCCGCACCTGCAACACCTGCTCCCATTCAGGCAGTGAGTGTTGATGCCCAAGAAGTTGAGCAGGCCATGAAAAAAATTCAGGCACAAAAAGAACAAGCCAAAGCTCAAGAAATGCAACATCAAAGAATGCTCGCGCAAGAAGCGGCTCGTGCAAAAGCTGCAAAACTGGCTGAAATGAAGCATCTTAAAGCTTTACAAGAACAGGCAGCGGCTTTAAAAGTACAACAAGCCAAAATGCAAGAAGAAGCTAAAAAATTAGCTGAGAAAAAGAAACAACAAGAAAAACAACTGGCTGATATGAAGGTCAAACAACAAGCTGAGACAGAAAGACTGGCTAAGCTTGAAAAAGACCGCGTGGCAGAACAAGAACGTATTAACAAAGCTAAATCGGTAGAATTGGCAAAAGCACAAGCGGCTCAAGTTGCTCAAGCGAAAGCGCAAACTCAAGCAGCCGAACAGCGTATGGCAGGAGAGGTCGACCGTTACAAAGCATTAATTTTAAATGCAATTCGTGATCAATGGATTTTACCGGAAAATGTTGATCCGAATCTTTCCAGCCAATTTGTGATTCGTTTAGCGCCAACAGGGGCGGTATTGGATGTGCATTTATCACGCAGTAGTGGTGATAGTATTTTAGATAGATCAGCGCAAGCAGCTATTTTCAAAGCATCTCCATTGCCTGTGCCACATGATGCAAATACTTTTAATATGTTCAGACAAATTACATTAACAGTTAGACCTAGTAATGCTAGGGGGTAAAGGTTCAAAATGAAAAAATTATGGTGTATCGCTTTATTCATGGTGAGTCAATGGTCTTGGGCTATTGATTTAGAGTTAACGCAAGGGATTAATGCTGCCATTCCAATGGCCATTGAAGTACAAAATCCCGATGCCAATGCAACAGAAATGGCAGGCATTGTTAAAAATGACTTTCGTTTCAGTGGGCAATTTCGAATGGTTGAAGCTGGTAGTGGCTTTAATGCCCAGCCTTGGGAAGTTTGGCAACGCTATGGGGCAGATCATGTTTTAAATCTGCAAATCATTCCCCAAGGTGGTGACCGCTACACCGTTGCTTATCAATTAAAAGATGTGGCACTTCGTGGACAAGTCAGTATCCAACAAAAATTTGATATTTCTTCTCGTCAAATGCGAGCCTTAAGTCATCACATAGCCGATGAAGTTTATCGACAATTAACAGGCCTTCGCGGTGTATTTTCCACTAAACTTGCTTATATCAAAGTACAGCGCTCTACCAGTAGTTCGCGCTATAGTTTGGAAGTTGCTGATTTAGATGGTTACAATCCTCGTCAATTATTGGTTTCAACCGAGCCCATTATGTCACCCACCTGGTCGCCAGATGGTCACTCGATTGCTTATGTATCTTTTGAAAACCGTAAACCACAAATTTATCAAGTATTGGTAGAAAATGGCCAAAGACGTTTAATCACCAACTTTGAAGGGATTAATGGTGCACCGGCTTGGTCACCGGATGGTCGTCAAATGGCAGTGGTTTTATCGAAATCCGGTAGCCCTAAAATATATTTAGTAGATATTTCAAATGGTGCCATGAAGCAGGTGACATTTGGAAGTTCAATTGACACAGAACCACGCTTTACCGCTGATGGCCATTCTATTGTCTTTACCTCTGGTCGTGGTGGTAGCCCACAAATTTATCGTCTTTCATTAGCCGATGGAAGCATTACCCGTTTAACTTATGATGGTAATTATAATGCTCGTCCTGCAATGACTCCTAATAATCAAGACTTAGTCATGATTCATCGTCAAGATGATAGAAGCTTCAATATTGGTGTACAGCATGTGGGTTCTACACAAATTATTCCGATTACTCATTCGCCAATGGATGAATCACCCAGTGTTGCGCCTAATGGTAAAATGGTTGTTTATGCAACAACCGTGGGTCATCAAGGTATGCTAGGAATTGCCTCAATCGATGGCGCTGTACAAATTCGTCTACCCGCTCGTGATGGCGATGTGCAAGAACCTGCTTGGTCACCTTTCTTAGGATGATCAAATTTCTTTTCCTGTTTGGTATTTCAAGCCTGACGATGGCTTGGAATGCCAAAGGACATCAACTCGTCGCTGAATTGGCTTTGACTGATGTCAAACCCGAAACCAAACGTTTACTTCAAAAAGAATTTCATATAGCTAATACAGATATTTATCATGTTGCCACTTGGATGGATGATGTGCGTCGAGATAGGCAGTATGCCCATCTTCGTTATCAACATTATATTAATCTTTCATTTGGGCAGGCTTCACGTTTTCCTAAACAATATCCGAAGCAAAATGCCTTAACAGCCATTGAGTCGGCACGCCAAGTTTTACTAAATCCAGCATCTAGTCAGCCAGAGAAAATCATGGCTTTAAGAATTTTAATTCATGTGATAGCAGATATTCACCAACCTTTGCATGTGGTTTCTTATTATTCTAAACGTTACCCACATGGCGATAAAGGCGGAAATTTATACCTTCTCCCAAAAGTTAAAAACTATCATCATCTCCATCAGTTCTGGGATGATGGGGCAGGTTATTTATCTCAGGCAAAATTATCTGATTTTTCAGCAAATGCTTGTAAAAATGACTCATTATTGCCATTTCAATGGGTACAAGATAGTTATGCGATTGCGGTACATGAGGTGTATTTTCCACCTTATTCAAAAGTGAAAATGCAAAGTTATCAGTTGAAATCTCAAGGTGTTGCAAAACTACAAATTCAAAAAGCGGCCTGTCATCTGGCCGCTTATTTAGATGATATCTATTCAAACGCCAGGACTTAAACTTGGTGCATTTTCATTGGCTTTAGATTCTGCACTTCTAAATAATGTGTTTTGCTTGTCTTTTTTCCAATGTTGGTAGGCCGAACGCACATCATCAAAGTCTTGTTCTTTAGTTTCAACTCTAAGGGGCGTCATAGGGGTTGAGCTAAGATTTGCAATCGCTACAGCATCAGGTTTTCTTTCTGGCCTTTGCTCTGGTAGCATGTGTAGAATTTTTTGAAGCTTTCGGATGGGATTAAATTTTTTAGCAGGTTTTTCACCTTGTTCCAGGGCTTGAATCAGTTCTGGATAGAGATAATTTTTAATAACTAAAACTAAATTTTCTTCGCTTGTCATTTTTTTATCAGCAATGGTATTCAAATGAAGATGAAGCGTTTCATTGTTGATGAGTAATTTTTCTAAATCTATTTGAACTTGTGCTTCATCAATGGTCTCATCTAAAATATGTTGCATATAAAGTTTTAAAAGCGTTAAATTGGCACTGATATCAGCTTTTAAAAGCATTTTCTCAATAGAATGAATATGAATAAATTTGAGAGAGTCCAGTAGATGCAGTGTTTCAATGATTTGTTCATAACTTTCATCGTCAGAAAGGAAAGCTAAACGAGTATGAAAAGCTTCCAGCTCCGCATCGGTTTTTAAATTGATATCGGCAAAAATTGACAGCATGCATAATAATTTCAAGGGATTTTGAATCAAATCCTGATAGGGTCCTTGATGAATCTTTAGTACTAAATTTTCAGCCCAGGCCAGGTGTCTGTGATGAATGATTTTATCCCAAATACAGACAAAAGCCTGTGGTTCTTGGGCATGAATCGATTTAATGACTGCAAGCATTTCTGGATGAATTTCAATGGTTTTATTGGGGGTTAATTCTACGCTAGACAAGCCGGGTGATGGAGACTGAAAAACTTGGTATAAGCTTTTGATGTTGGCAGCCTTGACCGAAGCTGCATCAGCCTTAAAGGTGGTATTGATAGCATTTAAGTAGGGCAGAAGCTCAGGTTTATCCACCAACATTTGTACCACTTCTGGTTGACTAGAGAAAGCTTGAAGTTGTTCGAAATAAGGGGCAATAAGGGAGCTATTTTTAATGATTTTAATAATTAAATCCAGTTGTGGCCCTTCTTGATTTTGTAGGATTTCCCATAAAGCCCAAATGCGACTGATATTATCTTTAGCGTTTTCTTCTTGAACATAATCTGATAATAAGGTTAAAGCCAATGTTTTAATAGAAGCATCGGCTGTTTCTGCCGCCCATATTTTTTTAAGTAAGCTTAAAATTTTTCGAACTGATTCAACATTTTCTTCTTGGCTTAAAAAGTCATGAAGAGGTTTGGCAGGCCCAAAGTCTTTTAAGGCTTGAGTAATTTTTAAGAAAGTATCATCATCTAATAAATTTTCGAGAATCAGATTATATAATTTGGTGTTTTTAGACCATACCTCAATTAAGGGCTGATAACTATTTTCAATAGTTTTCATAGAGTTGTAAGCCAAATGTGCGCTATAAAACAGTGCCCCAGTTAAAAGACCTAAGCTAACAATTAAAAAGCCGGTTAAAAGCGAACTCAATAAAAGTGATGTGATTCCCCAAGATAACCACAAAGAGACAAATAAATTTGGGGTCACTGATAAAATGATGGCATAGACTTCACTCACGATAATGGTTGAGATAAAAGAGCTCATTAACCAATTGTAGGTGCTCCATTCGCGAAGCCAAAGTACCATCCATGTATTTTTGTTTTGTTTTGACTCATCTAAGTCCTCGAGTAAAAAATCCTGCTCTTCAATTGTTTTCATCATATAAACTCCTTGTAGGTTAACGTATTGAAACGGTACTTCTTAATGTGAAATTAGGCATCTTCAGATCTTCAGGGGTAATGGCTTCATAAAAAAATGCCCCAAATGAAAGACATAAACTCGTGATTGAAATCATCAGACTATAAAACTGGCTCATGGCCAAAAATGCCCAAATGGTGTTGGCTAAGAAAATCATACCGACAATACATAAATTAGCTAAAGTCACTTGATAAATAAAATGGCTATTAAAAAGCGTGTTGGTGGTTGGTTTGGGCAGTGCATAATCAATATTTTCAACCAATAATTCAGGGGATTTAGAAGGTTTATCACCTGATTCATAGCGTGAAGTTTTGATAGGATTTCTAGAATAAAAAAATGACGTATTAGAGGTTTTGTATT
>DNMA01000089.1 GCA_003489505.1 Legionellales bacterium
TTGTTTTTTAATATTTCGTCCTAAATCAGCGCCAATACTATAAGATACTTTTTGTTGATTAGTATCTAAAGTCATGGTTTGTGCAAAACTTGCTGAGCTTAATAAAAGTGATAAAGCAACACCGATTGGTTTTAATTTCATTCCCTTCTCCATTGGTAGCCTTATATGGCTAAAAATTCAAATTTCATTATATACTTAGGCGCTACGAAGAACAAGCGATGAAATGGCGTAGGCAGTTTATAAAAAATTTGCTAGGATGGCTTATGGTTAAATTCTTTAATTTTTTTTATGTCTGAGCTTTTAATTCTTTCTGTCAGTGAACTCAACACTAGAGCAAAACTTGCCTTGGAATCCCAATTTGCTCAAGTTGCGGTATCGGGGGAAATTTCTAATTTGGTACAAGCGAGTTCTGGTCACTATTATTTTAGCCTGAAAGACACCAAAGCGCAGATTCGTTGTGCTTTTTTTAGCGGACAACAAAGAAAATTGACTATAGGTCTTCGAAATGGCCAAGAGATTATTGCCACGGGAAAAATTAGCTTATACGAACCCCGTGGTGATTACCAATTAATTATTTCACAGATTCAGGATAAAGGTTTAGGGCTTTTATACCAACAATTTATTGAACTCAAAAATAAACTTGCACAAATGGGTTTATTTGATGAAAACCATAAAAAACCCATTCCTTCCTTTCCAGAACATCTTGCAATTATTACCTCATCTAAAGGTGCTGCCTTACACGATATCATGACCACGATTCACAGACGCTTCCCCATAGTCAAAACCACCCTATTCCCATCTGAAGTACAAGGAGCAACAGCACATATTCAATTGATAGCGGCCTTAAAAAAAGCGCAAGCCGATAACAGTATTGATTGTATTATTCTTGCCAGGGGCGGTGGAAGTCTTGAAGACCTGTGGGCATTTAATCATGAAGAGCTGGCGATGGAAATCGCCAATTGCCCAACCCCTATCATATCGGGTATTGGCCATGAAACCGATTTTACGATTGCTGATTTTGTTGCTGACTATCGAGCTGCCACCCCAACAGCTGCTGCAGAAAAAGCGACTCCCAATCAAAAAGACCTACTTTTACATCTCAAACAATGGCAGTCACGTTTAATTTATCTAATGAACCAAAGTCTTGCCAACAAACAAAAGACACTCACTTGGTTACTCCTACGGTTTGCATCACCAGATAAAATATTAGCACAACCCTGGCAACGCTTTGATTTTGCTAATCGACTACTCAAAGACTTGTGCATGCAAAAAAACACGGCCCTTAGCCACCGTTTAGCATTGTTACAAAAACGCTTAGACAAAGAACGTCCCAGTAACCGACTTAATCTGAATCAGCAGCGTCTGCAACATATGCATCAGCAACTTTTGCAATCGCTAAATCGACATCTCGATAATAAACGTTTTCAATTAAAGATACTGAGTCAAACACTTCAAACACTCGGACCACAGGCGACTTTACAACGTGGGTATGCTATTGCCATGCAAAATAACAAAGTTTTAACTAAAGCTAACGATGCGGTCATTGGTAATGAAATCCAAATTATCTTATCTCAAGGAAAAGTCATTAGTATCACAAAGGAAATCATTGATGGATAATATCGCTAATGCACTAGGATTGATTCAATCGACTATTCAGCAGTCTTTACCCTATCTTTTACAGTTATCTTTGCTTTTACTTTTTGTATTTTTAATGAACCTTCTCACGATGGGACGTCTTGGAATTTTAGGGATTATTCCCAGAAAAATTTATGGCATTCAAGGGATTGTGTTTGCACCTTTTATTCATGCAACATTTAATCACTTGTTTTTTAATTTAATTCCTTTAATCATCCTCAGTGATATGTTAATGCTTTATGGTTTTGAATTTTATTGGCAAATCACTTGGGTCTTGATTATGACCAGCGGTGTTTTAATTTGGCTTTTTGCTAGACCCGGCATCCATGTTGGTGCCAGTTCTCTTATTACTGCCTATTGGGGATTTTTAGTTACCAATGCCTTTTATAGCCCTAGTAATATTATTAATATTGCGATTGGATTTATTTGCATTTACTATTTTATTGGTATTTTTATTGGTATTTTTCCTTCTCAAGATAGAGTCTCCTGGGAAGGCCATTTATTTGGTCTCATTAGCGGAATAATAGTTTATTTACTTGCCTATTATATCCCGCTGATGCACAAACTTTTATTTGAGCAACCCTATTGGCTGTCCATTCCCACATGGATTTCCCGCCCCCTAAGTTAGAACTCGATTGAGCAGGGTTTTGAACAGGGTAACGTCAATCATTCAAATGACGGCATGATACTAAGAACTCCCATGAATTGCATGTGTTTTGAGTTTGCATTCAAAGAAAATGTCAGGCAAAATGTGTACAAATTTACTTTTTTTATACTGGCTTCATGTATTCACTGTTTGGGCATGCTTTTTTAAACCTAGCATTTATCCTCTATTTGGTACTTTACCTACCGCAAATCTATCACAATGCAAAATATCAAGCCTTTCATCGTATGAGCTTTTTAATGCATATGATGTTATTGCAAGCCTATAGCTGTGATTTATTTTATGGTATCAGTAAACACATGCCCTGGCAGTATTTATCAGTCTCGTTCATTGGATTAAGCTGTCTTTTGACGCAACATCTACAATGGTTTATGTTTAAACTCAGACAAGAAAAACTATTTGATTGGAGATTTTTAATATGCGGTATCCTTGCCGTGTTGATACCCTTCCTATTATGGTTTCAATTTCCACATGCTATCTGGCAATTTAAGATTCAAGCTTGGGTATCCAGAGCTTTATTTTTATTACATTTTGTTCCACAAATAATTAAATATCATCAAAACAAACTCAAAAGGGATGCGATTAGTCTATCGTATTTAAGTTTAAGTATTAGCTTAAGTATTTGTGACTTGCTTGCAGCACTTTGCCTGAATTGGGATTTGGCCAATCAGGTGGGAAGCTTTGCAAGCCTTGCCTTAAAGCTTTATCTGATGTATCAGATTACTTCGAAGACTCTTGCAACTGCAAACCCAAATTATCCTTTTTAAAGACTCGGTCAGCCCGGTAGCTAGAACGCACCATCGGCCCTGCTGCGACTTCATAAAAGCCTTTTTTCAAACCTATTTCTCGTAAGTGATTAAATTCTTCAGGAGATACAAAGCGCTCAATGGGTAAATGGTTTGGCGTGGGCTGGAGATATTGACCCAGTGTTAGGATATCAACACCATGAGCTCGTAAATCATCCATGGTTTTTTCAATTTCTTCTAGGGTTTCACCTAAACCTAGCATTAGACTGGTTTTGGTTAAGACACCGGGGCGGTATTGTTTAGCAAAACCTAAAACATGAATTGTTTGCCAATAGCCTGCTCGAATATCTCTGACAGGATGCGTAAGACGCTCAACGGTTTCAACATTTTGGGCAAACACATCGACACCACTATCTAATAGGGTTTGAATGGCTTTTTCATCACCTTGAAAATCAGGCGTTAAGGCCTCTACTTTGGTTTGTGGACAACGGTTTTTAATGAGTCGAATGGTGTTAGCATAATGCAGTGCGCCACCATCGGGTAAATCATCTCGATTCACAGAGGTTAACACCACATAATCCAAATTCATGAGTTCCACAGTTTTGGCGGTGTTTTCAGGTTCGTTTGAATCCAGCCATCCTTTAGGGTTGCCGGTATCTACCGAACAAAAACGACAAGCACGGGTACAAACAGCCCCCATCAGCATAATGGTTGCGGTGCCATGCGACCAGCATTCACTGATATTGGGGCATTTAGCTTCTTCGCAAACAGTCGCTAGACGGTGTTCTCGAACTTTGTCTTTAACCTTTTGATATTCAGGGGAGTCAGATATTTGGACACGTAACCACTTAGGTTTGGCTAAACGTTCAGGTTTAGATTGAGCACAGGATTTAATACCATCTTTGATAGCGGTAAAGCCTTGTTCAGTCTGATACTTCTCACCACTTTGAACTTTAATCGGAATATTTGGAAATTTTCGCATAGCTGCTCCTGGAAACAACATAGAGATCATCCCAAATCTTTAACAAAATAGCAAGTAGAGAAATATGATAAAAAAAGACTACCATGGTCATTCAACCATGATAGTCTTTTGTATTAATTGTAAGGTTTCACAATTACTGTGGTACCTACGTCCATAAACTCTTGATTTAACCAACGTGCAGCATCTGGAAGTACACGAATACAACCATGTGACGCATTCCATTTTGGAACTTCATAAGCAGCGTGAATTGAGTAACCTTCGAAGAAGTGCATACAATAAGGCATTTTTGCACCGCCATTGGTTTCTACAGGATAAACACTGGATTTACAATCGGGACCTTTTTTAGAATACACATGGAAGGTACCCGTGACCGTACGACATTGTCGGTTGACGTCAGGGCAAAAATCTCGCCCCCCTGAAGCGCTACCGGTTTTAACCAGTTGACCACTACCATCATAGGCAGCCCATGCAGGAACATTAGGGTCGAATAAAAAGACCTTTTTACCTGTAGCGGGTCGAGAAGATGGGAATGAGAAACTGCCTCGACTATCGGAACTCATTGATGCGGTGTAGTGAACATGCCCTGCATCGTCAACAATGGGAACGTTATTGTTTTGACAACCTGCCAATACAAACGGTACTGCTAACAACCAGGCTTTGATACGCATTTGATATCCTCCTATCAATTGCCATATCCATTATATCGAACAAGGTGCCCAAAACTTTAGCTTTTTTTAAAAAAAATAATCTTGTTGTTAACTAAAAAACAGGGAAGCCCTGGGCAATCAGTCTAAAAAATTAATTTTGTCTAATTACTTGATAGATAAGATGTAGTCGATAGCTTTTTGAATTTGGTCATCACTGCATTCAAAGCAGCCGCCTCGAGCAGGCATAAGCCCCTTGCCTTCAAGGGTGTGTTGGAGTAAAGTTTTCTGGCCTTGCTTCAACCTTTCTTCCCAGTCTTTTTGATTTCCTACTCTCGGTGCGCCAACTGGAATCAAAGGTTTGGGAGCATGACAGTTTTGGCAGAAAGATTGATAAATCTTCTTACCTGAGTCCTTATCATTTTCAATGCTTTTGATAAAATCAACTGGATGATGACTAGCTGCCAGCACATTGACCATCATACTCATTGCCAGCAATACTTTAAAAATCATGGTGAAACCGTCTTTAATATTGAGGATTCAAAATAATCTTCCATGGAATATTGAGTAAAATCAAACAACTCCGTTTGGGCTTCTGGAAATGAATGAATAAAATCCTTTTTTTGAAATAATAAATTAATATAAGGATTTAAAGGAACGCCCTGAACCTGACAATCTAAAACACGTTTAAACTGTTCACAAATCACATTCAGTTGCTCAAGTATCACACTCATAGGTGCAGAAAAATCAATCAGACGAGTCTTTTCAGTGATGAAGCTTAAAAACTCTACACTCATACTCTTCTGAGGCAGCTGCATAAACAAATATAGAAACTCAGGGTGAACAATCCACATTGAGCTGAAATCATGAACAATTTTGATGAAATGAATGTAATCGTGATTTTCCCAGAAATTCAAATCATTAAATTTTGAAAGCATAAGCGAAAATGAATAAGGTGTTGGATGATTTAAAAATGATTTCATAAAAAAATTAAACCATTCTTCATCATAATAATCGATTAAGCCAGATCCATCGATTTCAGCGAGAATTTCTTCTTTCATTGCCTCAAGCGACTCCAATGTCAAAAGCTCAGGAGCCATGATAGACAAGACTTGATTCAAGTAGACCTCTTCATCCTTGGTGACTAATGAGTAGTTTAAAAAACCATCCTTCCCTTTGTGGAAATAAATATGGAAAGGTAAAACGCTAGCGCCCTCAGTTGCAATGGAAAAAGTATAACGATAACGAAATAATCGAAATATTTTTGAGAATGCAGCTACTTTAATGAAAGGATGTTCCTTATGACCTAAATACGTTGAAAAAATTCTAAAAAAACGCCCCTCTCGTTCATGGGTGGCCATTTCAGCGAGACGACCAAACAATATTCGATTTAATAAGATAAATGCGCTAGTCAACTCTCTAGGGTTTCGATGTTTTAGTATCATCATCACTAAAGACGGGGTCCACTCACCTTCAGCAAAAAGATGATTTTGCCTTGCTTCCTTCAAAGAAATGATTTTATCTGGTCCGCCAAGGAATTGAGTGATTTCAAGAGGAGTATATTTTTCCTCTAAAAACTTAGCAAATATCTTATTAATTAAGTTACCTGCTGAACTTTTAGGGGAAATTGTTAATAATTGCCCTTGAAAGAATTGATTCACAGAATTGATGCCATCCAAAATATCTAACGCATTGGAGTGTGACAAAAGCAATAAAGTAATACGCATTGACCAAGGATTGTCTGATAAATATCCTAATATGCTAGCCTGTTCTAAAGCCAGACGACTAGTCGATGAAACGACAGTGATCAGCTGTTCTAAGGGTGATTCACTGGCAATGAATTGCATCATGACTCTTTTAATAAATCTTCCTTCTAAACTATTTTGAGAGATATAAGGAATTTGGAATCCCCATACACGATTGAATAAAATCAGGGCTTCAGCCATGTGAACAGGATTCACATGTTCAATGACCATCACCATCAATGAATGAATCCATTGACCGTTATCCAACAAGCCTTCATCCCTTATGGCTCGTAATGCTGCCTTCTTCTCTTTAGATAGTGGTCTCACCAATTTTCTCCTGGGGCGTTTGCATCAATATATTCTTGCATGTCCTTAATCATTAACTGTAAACGTTTTCTTCCCTGGTAGTCATTGATATCCAATTGATAAACTGCATGAATGAATCGTGCTCGATGATTGGGCCATTGCTCCAAATCAACATTAAAAAAAATTGCGTCTAAGCATATATTAGAATGCTGTAATTGCAAAGTCATTTTTAAATGATTTTGCCCAACAATGCGCTGGTCTAAGACTTCAAAAATATTATCAAAAACAGGCTCTGGAAACATCTGTCCCCAAGGCCCATGTTTTTCAATTAAAGCAGCTGTTTCTAAACTTAAATCTAAAGCAGCTAAGGGACCATCACTCCAAATGCTTAAATCTGTTTCATGGGCGTGACTGGCAATTTCTTTCTCAAAAACTTCTTTAAATTCAGCAAAATGCTCTGGCGCAATACTTAAGCCAGCAGCCATGGCATGACCACCAAATTTTTTCATCAAGTGAGGATGCTTTAAAGCAATACTGGCTAAAACATCACGAATATTTAAACCCACTACCGAGCGAAGAGATGCTTTTAATTCTGTATCAGAGGCTTTTGCAAAAATACAAGCCGGTTTTAAAAAGCGGTCTTTCATGCGACTAGCTAAAATCCCAATGACGCCTTGATGCCAGTTGGGATGATATAAACAAATGCCTGCAGGAGAGGTAAAATCACCATAGAGCTCATCCATGATTTTTAAGGCATCTGCTTGCATTTGTGATTCAATTTGTCGACGTTCTGTGTTTAAAAAATCAAGTTCTCTTGCCATAGGCAAGGCCTCTACAAGACTTGAGGCTAATAAACAGTTAATGCCTAAAGACATATCTTCTAATCGACCTGCTGCATTCAATCGAGGCCCCACAGCAAAACCAAAATCACTGGCTTTTAAACGACTTAGCGAACGTCCACAGACTTCAAGCATTGCCACAATGCCCGGGCGCCCCAAACCATTTTTTAAGCGCAGGATACCTTGCTTGACCATAATGCGGTTATTTCGGTCTAGAGGTACAACGTCTGCAACAGTACCCAATGCCACTAAATCTAAAAATTGAGCCATATTGGGAATATCACGACCCAAAAACCAATTTTTTTCCATCAGCTTTTTACGCAAAGCACACATGACATAAAATATCACCCCAACACCTGCAATTGCCTTGGATGGAAATGGGCAACCTGCTTGATTGGGATTGACAATAGCATCAGCATCAGGCAATACATCGCCGGCCAAATGATGATCAGTCACCAGTACGGACATCCCTAATTCTTTGGCACGCGCTACCCCCTCAAGATTAGAAATACCATTATCGACGGTAATAATTAAATCAGGGGCGCTTAGGGCTGCGACTTCGACAATACCCACACTTAAACCATAGCCAAAATCAAAACGATTGGGCACTAAAAAATCAACATGAGTAGCACCGAATGCCCGTAACGCAGAAACAGCTAAGGCGCTAGCGGTTGCACCATCGGCATCAAAATCCCCAATCACTAGGATTTTTTTTTGCGAACTAATCACCTGAGCTAATAAATCACTGGCTTTATCAATGCCTTTTAAAGAGTCGTAGGGTAATAAGCCTGATAGTTCAATTTGATGTTGCCCAAATTCTACACCTCGGGATTGATAAAGGCGTTGGATTAAAGGATGGATTTCAGGCCAAGTATCTTGACCGATATTTAAACGATGTTTAATTTCCACGATTCCACCATTTTTTAAGTCGCTGCCAAAGTGTTGGCACAGATTGCACAAAATCAATATCTTGCCACCACCAGTGAATATCATGTTCTGATTTTAAAAATGAACGAGCATCGATGGCACTCATATAGGTAAAAGGTGCTAAGGGTTTATCCAAAGAATACGGTTCACAATCCACAACATTGTAATCACCTGCACCCCAAACCCAAACGCCATTACAGTTGCCCGGCAAACCATTAAATAGCATTTGAATTTCAGTAAACCAAGTGAGCCATTCTTTGGGATAAGCATCTAGAAAGGGTTTAACTGAGCGGTGTGCGATAGAAAAAAGAGGTGCTGATTCAAGGGGGGGAAAAGTAGGTGCAATAAGCCATAGGTGTGAATGAATAGCATGAACTTTCCAGCCATCTGATAAAACAAAAGATGAAAACAGGTCATAATAAGCTGATAAATCCATATCAGCACAATCGCTTATCATCAAAACATCGTTATG
>DNMA01000211.1 GCA_003489505.1 Legionellales bacterium
GAAACTAGAACGAATAAGTAGTAATAAAAATATCAAATGAACTAAGATGAGAGGGACATCTTTTTGTAAGGAAAATTTTTTATAAAAAAAATAAAAATAAGAAACTAAAGCCAATAACATTACTTTAATAATTGGGCGATGAAAAGTATATAAAAGCAGCTCATAATGATGAGAATAAACTGTTTTTAATAAAATAATTTGAAATGGCGATAACACTAATAAAATACAAATGACTTGAAAATATTGAGATAAAGATATTTTTTTAAAAATTTGCATTTGCTTGTTTTTTGTCAAACTCAAGCTTTTTAGAAAAGCGAGCATAATAAATATAAGAAGTATTTGAATTAAACTTGAAGCTGCATTTGATTTTTGAAGATACGGAAATATAAATTTAAAAGCCATATTTTTGACAAGCAATTGCTTGGGTTGAGCCATAGACTCTAAAACATTACTTTGACGCTTGATAAGGTCATTTTCATAACTTTTATTATTAATTTCAGAGAACTTTTTTTGCAAAGTATGGATTTTTAAACTCATGAATTCACAAAAATTTTTCTTATCCTGATGTAGATGGAGTAATTTTAATCTTATTTTTTTTTCGGCAAGCCCTAATTCTAGGTTGTTAATTTTTTGTAGGGCCCTTAACTCATCTGAAAATTGCTTAATACTTAGATTTTCATCATTAATACATTTTTTTAAAACCGGTAAATATTCTTCCAATTTAGCATTGGCTTGAAAAATGAGTCGAACATCACGAGTCTCAGCACGCAAAGCTAGACTATCTATACTTTGATTCATATTCTCCAAATCATCAGCCCAGCATAATTGGAAAAAGAATAGGAACAAAACTCCTAAAGTTTTCAATGGATAGTCCGTATGGATACTCTTTATTTATTTATAGCTTAATTAGAGGAAAAATTCATCACATTTTAATCAGAAATTCTAAATTACAAAGTTTGGGTATCGTGAGATGACGGCCTTTCTGAAAAATCTTCTGATTCTGATTTTTTTAACTCCTGTATACAAGGCATTTTATTGACCTTAGCTGCTTGAACTTCAGGCCTTACAGCACTCATGGCAATGAATTGGGCTGGGGATTTTGGAATACTTGAGATCTCTTTTATATATTTTCTAAAATTTTTAAAACAAACTAAAATGCAATTAGCCAATAATGGATTCTGACGTCAATACCACTCACATCAAAAAGGCTTATTTTAACGCAAAAAAAACATCAAAACCCTTAGGAATTATGCAATATGCTCACAAAATCAAAGCCATTCGGGTAACATTTGGGAGTTGATCGAAAAAAGATTTAAAAAAAGTTGACTGCTATGCACAGTCAACTTTTTTAAGATATAGATTACTCTTCAGGTGTTTCTTCACCCTCAGCTACCGCACTTTCTTGTGCAGACTTTTCTTTCGTAGATTCTTCTGTTTTTGCAGGTGCTGGACGACCTGGCCATTCTAATTTAATGCGACCTTGTTTATCAATATCAGTCACGATCACTTCGATATCTTGGCCTTCATTGAGCACTTCAGTCACTTTTTGTGAACGTGAACTACAAATTTGAGAAATGTGTAATAAACCATCTTTATTGGGTAGCAAATTGATAAATGCACCAAACTCAACGATACGAGCGACTTTACCTTGATAGGTTTGACCCAGTTCTACCTCAGCAATCAGCAATTTAATTTGCGCTTGCGCTGCATCTAAAGCATCTTGATTGGGAGAGAATAATTGCACATTGCCTTCATCATCAATATCAATTGCAACACCAGTTGTTTCAATAATGGATTTGATGGTCGCGCCACCTTTTCCAATAATGGTACGGATTTTATCTTCTGGCACTTTCATGGTAATGATACGAGGTGCATGTGGCGATAATTCTTCACGATGCTCTTCTAATGCATTGTTCATGATTGATAAGATATGTAAACGGCCATCACGCGCTTGTGCAAGTGCTTGCTTCATAATATCTTCGGTAATACCAGAAATCTTAATATCCATCTGTAAAGCAGTAACACCTTTGTCGGTACCCGCTACTTTAAAGTCCATATCGCCGAGATGATCTTCATCACCTAAAATATCAGTTAATACGACATGAGCATCATCTTCTTTAATCAGACCCATCGCAACACCTGCAACAGGAGCAGATAAAGGAACACCTGCATCCATTAATGCCAAACTAGAACCACAAACGGTTGCCATCGAGCTTGAACCACAAGACTCCGTAATTTCTGATACCACACGTAACACATATGGGAACTTTTGCATATCTGGCAATACAGCTGTTAATGCACGACGAGCTAAACGACCATGACCAATTTCACGACGCTTAGGGCTTCCTAAAGGACCGGTTTCACCAACTGAATAAGGAGGGAAATTGTAATGTAACATGAAGCGGTCTCTTTCTTCTCCAGTTAATTTATCTAATGACTGAGCATCACGTTCGCTACCTAAAGTAGTGACCACAAGGGCCTGTGTCTCGCCACGCGTAAATAGAGCAGAACCATGCGCACGCGATAAAACACCAGTTCGAACTTGAATGGGTCGAACAGTGATTGTGTCACGGCCATCAATACGTGGCTCGCCATTAAGCACCTTACGACGTACTAAATTTTTTTCTAATGTCTCAACAGTCGATTCAAATTGTTCTGAAGTGGCTTCTGGAAAACGCTCCTTAATTTTTTCAGAAATCTGGGTGTAAGCTTCAGAGACTTTTTCATGACGTAACATTTTATCTTTGATGCTGTAAGCTTCAGTAAATAAAGGTGTTGCAATTTCATGAACGGCTTCAACCAGGCTTGCATCTTCTGCAGGTACAGTCCATTTTAAAGCAGCTTTATTCACTTGTTTTGCTAAATCACTAATACCTTTGATAACAGGTTGCATCATGCTATGACCAAACATTACTGCACCTAGCATAATATCTTCACTAAGTTCTTTTGCTTCAGATTCAACCATTAATATAGCATCTTCAGAACCTGCAACCACTAAATCTAATTGAGAAGCTTTAATTTGTTTAGGTGAAGGATTTAAAAGATATAAACCATCTTGGTAACCCACTTTAGCAGCACCAATTGGGCCTGCAAAAGGCACGCCAGAAATTGATAGTGCTGCAGATGTTGCAAGCATTGCAACAATTTCAGGAGATACTTCAGGGTTTAAAGAAACTAAAGTCACAATCACTTGAACTTCATTGAAAAAGTTTTCAGGGAATAATGGGCGAATAGGTCTATCAATTAATCGAGAAATTAAAACCTCATCTTCAGATGCACGACCTTCACGCTTATTATAACCACCAGGTACTTTACCAGCGGCGTAGGTTTTTTCTTGATAATGCACAGATAATGGGAAAAAGTCTTTTGATGAAGCATTACCTTTTTTAGCAACCACAGTTGCCAAAACCTGTGTACCGCCCATATCTGCAAAAATCGCACCGTCTGCTTGACGAGCAATTTCACCCGTTTCTAAACGTAGTTCATAATCACCATATGGGATAATTTTTGTAATTTTAGCCACAA
>DNMA01000210.1:0-329 GCA_003489505.1 Legionellales bacterium
TGCTGGCATGACCAACTGATAACTTTTAATGGTCTGTGCGAAATTTTTTAAAACTTCCACTCCTGATTCTTCTGCTTGTTTACACCAAGCCTGTAATGCTTCAACTAACTCCTTTTGAGAAGTTGCAGTTTTTAACCAAATATTTTGTAAATTTGCACGATATTGATAAATCATTTTGAGCTTTTCAAAACGCTGTACCAAATCAGCAAAAGCGGTTTTAGCTTGTTCAGTTAATAAACCCTCTTCTCTTTTGAATAAAGCTTTCGCTTTCGCTAAAAAGGGTTTGTTTTGTCCTTTAAATAAACCATCTTTTTTCATTTGCTTTAACA
>DNMA01000210.1:626-4680 GCA_003489505.1 Legionellales bacterium
TCTTTTTTCATTTGCTTTAACATAGGCCGAACTACTTGACTATAATAGTGAGACAATACTTGGAAGCGATGTCCAATCACCGCCTTAACCGTATCAATATCAACTTGATTGCGATTTTTTTGACGAATCAATTGTGGTGGTAGTTTTTTAACTTTAGCTAAACCAAATGCCTGTAAAGTTCTAATGTAAAACCATCCCAAATCAAACTCCCACCATTTCAATGAGAATTTTGCAGATGAAGCAAAGGTATGATGATTATTGTGAAGCTCTTCACCACCAATCCAAAAACCCCATGGGAGCACATTTCGCGCAGCATCTAAACACTCGAAGTTTCTATAACCCCAAGCATGACCAATACCATTGATAACGCCTGCTGCCCATAAAGGAATCCACATCATCTGAACGGCCCACATCGATACGCCAGGCAAGCCAAAGACTAATAAATCAATGATAAGCATTAAGATAATGCCTTTCGCAGAATGTTTTGAGTAAACATTACGCTCAATCCAATCATTTGGTGTACCATGGCCATAACGTTCAACCATCTCTTTATCTTTGCGTGCTTGGCGATATAATTCAGCACCTTCAAAAAAAACTTTTTTCAAACCAAAAACTCTTGGGCTATGGGGATCACCTACATTGTCAGAATGTGCATGGTGTTTACGATGAATTGATACCCAATCTTTGGTCACCATACCAGTGGTTAACCACAACCATAGACGAAAGAAATGACTAATGACAGGATGTAATGTCAAAGCTCGATGAGTTTGATAACGATGTAAATAAATTGTGACTGCTGCAATGGTAATTTGCGTCATCACTAAAAGAGCAACTAAATCGCCACGCCAGGTTAACTGAGAAAGACCAAATAACATATTACCTTCCAAATACGGAACAAAGGAGACACTATCGTACCACATTTTCTACAATTTTTGCAAAAAAAATTGCATTTTAAGCTCTGAATTCCTATAATCAGCTGAATTTATTAATAAGATCTATCCCTATGAAAACCAATTTTTTTCAAACTTTAAAAATTATTATTCAATCAGTTTACTCCACCCTTAAGCTATGTATTTCCACGCTATACCATGGTCATAAAGGCCCCCTATCTCCAGAATGGGTCGATGAACATATTCAGGCCTGGGTAAAAGAAATTTTAGGTGTTGTCAAAGCCAAAATACATGTTATCAATCCTCAAAATGTGCAACCGCAACATGCTCAAGCAACTTTATTGATGTGTAATCATGCCAGCCTTTATGACATCCCAATTACTTATGCTGCTTTTCCGAATGTCTCTATTCGCATGTTGGCTAAAAAAGAAATGAAAAAAATCCCATTCATGGGAAGAAGTATGACTTTAGGTGGCTTTCCCTTTATTGACCGCCATAACCGTCAACAAGCCATTCAAGATATGCATAAAGTTCGAGAAATGCTTGCTAATGATATTGTCATGTGGATAGCACCAGAAGGCACACGCTCTCGCACAGGCTATTTAGGAAATTTTAAAAAAGGCGGATTTATTACTGCCATTCAAGCACAAGCGATGATCATTCCGATTGTCATTCGTGGCGCTAATGAAATCCTTCCAGCAAAAACTTTAAAGTTCTCATTAGACCAAGAAATTCATGTCATCATTGGCCAACCGATTGACGCCAGTCAATACGCCATCGAACAAAAAGAAGAGCTCATCGCCTTGGTACAAAATACCATGCAGAATATGCTAGACGAGCCTATCAAACTTTAAATTTCTTCATGAGCTCTAGGGTTTTAGGCGGTACCAGGGAGCTCACATCACCTCCCAATGCCCAAATTTGTCGGACATACGTTGACGACATATTTTCTTGAGCGGATAAAAATAGGGTTTCCACATTGGGCATGATTTTTTGATTTACATCAGCCATTTCAACTTCATAGCTCCAATCAATCACCGAACGCACTCCTCGGATAATGGTTGATACTTTTTGAGCTTTTAAAAAATCAACTAAAAGTCCTGAAAAAGACCGCACTTTGACATTGGTTAAATGTTCTACTGCCACCTGCATTAATTGGGTGCGCTCTGCAACACTCCACATGGATTGTTTAGATGAAGATTCAGCAACCGCAACAATCACTTCAGGAAACATGTTTGCCGCTCTTTGAATAATATTTACATGTCCAAAAGTCACGGGGTCAAACACACCCGAAAAGACCACTTTTTTCATAAAAAAACCTATCGATAAAGTATGAATTGAACCAGTATAACTGAAAAAAAACTCTGATTCACCCTTATAAAATAAAGAAATCCAATTAATTTATATTCAATCAAAACACTCATTTTAATAGAAAAAAAAGCATAAATCTAAGCCCCACTCACATTATTTTTTCTAAAAAGTCCCACACTATAATTGATATCAATTTGATCTTACTGTACAATAAAAGTCTTTTCTGATTACAAGGAATATTAATGCCTAGAGATACAAGCAAAAACACATATAATACTGATAAGAAAAGATATCTGGATGATATAAAAAATAATGGATATTATCTCTTGGACATTGCTGGAGAGCTCTTCGATATGGAGGGTCTGGATGAAACGAAAAGAGCATCTTTTAGACATGATGTATCATTTTTTTGGTCTGTATATCGAATAAATTGTGTGCAAAATGACAAAATTAGAATCCAATATATCAACAGATTCGTTTCTAATGAAGTCCTTAAATTTTTAGGTGCTGTTACTGCGGTTGTTGTAGGTGGCTTATATTTAGCAGGTGTCATCTGTTTTCCACTAGATTTGATCCTTGGCGCTCTTATAACTGCTATTGCCGGCTTGTACTTAGCTCATAAAATTTATCAACATTCACAAGGTTTTTTTCATAAAGCAGAAGAAGCTAGAGATAACGAATCAGATGAAGATGAAGATGATAAATACTATTCCTCACAAAATGCTGCGGGCGGGCGGGCGGCAGGCAAAATAACTCATGACATCGTTTAAATTAGAATCAATTGGAATGGCATTTAATGATAAAGGTATCACTTTTGGGTTTGTTGCCATCCTTTCTAAAGGCCGATATAATGCTTTTGCATTTTTCTAAGTCTTTCGCACATAGACTCCCAGCACTTGGGGGAGACGTTATAATTCATTATTTAAGGAGGATATGCTTTCCTCTTCTGTTGAAGTTCAAAGCATGTATAAATTATGAAAAAATTAATTATTTCCACGCTTGCGCTCAGCATTTCAGCTTTAACTTGGGCTGATGATATTGCAGAAGTTCATACCATAAACCATGATACACAGTTTGTGCGTTTGATGCCTATTAAATTACCCTCTGCGAGTAATCAAAAAATTACTCAAAATCTGGAAAAAAGTACACCTATGCTATTAGCCACCTTTGGTGAAGCAACCAGCATCAAATTAGGAATGAATAATGTTCCGGTATTAAATCAAGGTATGCACGGTACATGTGCAACATTTGCTGTCACTGGTGCTCTAGATGCATTAATGGGCAAAGGCGATTATATTAGCCAGGTTTGTCATTTGACACTGGGACAATATTTAAGCACTCATGCTTACCAACTCAGTGGATGGGATGGTGCATACTCTGAAAATGTTTTAGGTCAGATCAATACCTACGGTATCATTAATAAAGAAAAAGAAAAAACCCAAGGTTGCGCAGGCTTAACAGAATATCCTGCTATGGATATCACATCCCCTGCTAATGAAATGTCTACTGATGAATTTCATCAGTTAAGTGAAGAAGCTGCTAGCAGTCAACGCTATGATGTAACGAAAGTCTTAGATTTTTATGAATTTATCAACCGTGAAAAAACCCCAACCGATGTTGTTAAATCTATCAAGAATAGTTTAAGCAAAGGTGACCGTTTAGTGATTGGTGTCATCGTCACCACCGCTGATGGCGTGGGCACTTACGGTAAATATCATCAGAAAGAAGATAGCTGGGTCATTACCCAAGAAGTTAGTTCTGCTATTAAATCTGATAACTATGGTGGTCATGCGATGATTATTACTGGTTATGATGATAACGCTGTGGCAACCGATATTCATGGAAAAGCCCAC
>DNMA01000091.1 GCA_003489505.1 Legionellales bacterium
CTTTGTTTTATCAACAAACAAAAAAATTATTTTTCTTTGATTTTGGTTTGTCTATTGATGGAAAAAATATTCAACAAGAAATTAAAAATCGGGTGATGCCGAGTTTAGCCATTGCTGTTCCAAGTTTCCTTATTGGTATTATCTTAAATTTATTAATTTCTTGTGTATTGGTTTTCTTTCGTAACACCCACCTTAATACAATAGGATTATTATTAAGTATTGGTTTCTTATCGATTTCAACCTTATTTTATATAATATTTGCCCAATATTATTTTGCCTATGTCTGGCGTTTGTTTCCTATTTCAGGTTATGTACCAGGATTTGCAGCCATTGGATTTGTATTATTACCCGTGATTACTCATCTTTTAGCAGGTTTAGGTTCAGGGACCAGATGGTATCGAACTTTATTGTTGGAGGAAATTGAACAATTTTATGTTGTGACCGCTCGAGCCAATGGTATTAAAGAATCTAAACTTTTAATTCAATATGCGCTAAGAAATGCTTTATTACCGATAGTGACTGGTGTTGTAGTGCTCATCCCCAGTTTATTTATGGGTAGCCTTTTGTATGAATCTTTTTTTTCGATACCTGGGTTAGGTAATTATTTATTTCTTGCCCTACAACATCAGGATTTTCCTGTGGTGCGAACCATGGTCTTTTTAGGTTCATTGAGTTATTTAATCGGATTAATATTAACAGATATCACATATGGATTAATTGATCCAAGGGTAAGGATAGAATGAATTCAGGTTTTTTAATTAGCGACGTGGTTTATTTATTGATAAATAGTTTCATTGTTGGTTTTCTTTATTTATCCTTTCAAAATCCTTTTAATAGACGAATTTGGTTGAAGTTATTTCAACAGCGTACTGCTGCAATTTCATTAGGTATTGTAGTATTTTTTTGGTTGATATCGATATTAGATAGCATTCATATCTATCAAAATACATTGATTGATTGGATTTTTAGCCCACTGAATCATTATATGGAATACTCCTATTCCAAACCTTTTTCTTTGAATTTATTATTGCCCAAAGTTAAATTTTTACATGGCCAGTATGTGGCTTTGTATTCTCATTTAACTTATGTTCCTAAAGTGTATCAAACTCAAGCGCAGATGACAGCTTGGGTGAGCCTCAGGGTTTTACATGTTTTAGGTGGTTTTTTTATTTTATTATTCATCTTCAGAGTCATATTTAGACGTCGATTAGCCTTAATATTGCCTTATCAAAAAAACATTTTATTGATGTGGGGGAGTCTTTTATTTTGTACGACTATTTTTATTCTTCTTTATGTTTTATCAAGACAATTTCATGTATTTGGTACAGGTCAAATTGGTCAAGATATTTTATATCAAGCGATTAAAAGTATTCGAACGGGGATGTTAATTAGTTTAATGACCACCATGATTATGCTGCCATTTGCCATCGCTTTTGGTTTGGTAGCAGGTTACTTCGGTGGCACCATTGATTTATTGGTGCAATTTATTTATACCACTATCAGTTCAATTCCTGGTGTTTTATTTATTGGTGCTTCTTTATTATCTTGGCAAATTTATATGAATGCTCACCATAGTAACTGGTCAATTTATCAAATCGCTGATAGTCGTTTAATGATGATTTGTATTTTATTAGGTTTATCCGATTGGTCGAGTTTATGCCGTTATATTCGTGCTGAAGTTTTAAAAATTAGAGAATTAGATTATGTGATATCTGCAAAAATTTTGGGTTCATCGAATATACGTATTTTAGTCAAACATATCCTACCCAATACGATGCATATGATTATTACGACTATTGTTTTGAATTTTAGTTATTTGGTATTGGCTGAATCGGTATTAACTTACTTAGGGATAGGGGTGTCACCACTGACCATTAGCTGGGGTAACATGATTAATGCTGCTCGACTAGAATTAGCTAGAGATCCGATGATTTGGTGGCCATTGATAGCGGCATTCATTTTTATGTTTTTTTTAGTACTATCTTGTAATCTTTTGGCGGACAGTCTTAGAAAGGCTTTAAATCCAAGAGAGGAAGTTTAAAAAATATGCTCAAGCGCCTCAGCGATGCTTGCCTGGCATCCATACAAAAGCACAAAAAAAAATCATAAGAGCTCACAATATTTTGATGCTCAACCTGAATGGAATTTTGATGAGCACTATATTGATTTAAAAAAATACTTTTAGGGTATATGTGACATTTAAAACTTTCTATTGCACGAAGTGTTCTGGCATAGAGATAACAAGGTTTGGTTTTAGCTTGTATCAAGGAATAATTTTCATCTGCGTTGTTTCCGCCCCAAGGTAATAGCTACTTGTTTATCTTTAAAAAAAATCATCAATTTCGGTTCCTGGCTCAATCAAAACATTTTCGCATGGTAAAAAATCTGCAGATTTTGGAATAACGCCTATTGAAATAAATTTATAGAAGATGAAACTGCACTATTGAATAAGATAGGAATTTTTAGTGATTGTAGATGGTTTTCAATATTTTTTGCAATCTCATAACCGGCTAAATTCATTGTGTCGACAATCCCAGTATTTTCATAGGGCTTGATAGATTCTAATCCGCCTTGCGAATCTTTTTGATTAATAATGGGATTTATAGAGCCTGCAGTGCCACCTTTGATTCATGCCTCAATTTAAATAGTATCTTGAAGTTTTTGGATAAACTTGGTTGTTATATCTACATTTTTGAAAAGATGATTCATGATGGGTTGACAATTATGATAGGTTTAATTAAATTTAACCAAAATTTTGGCCAGTAATTATACATTAATGGAAAATTGTAAAAGAAGACAACCATGCTAGAACTAATAGAAAGAAATACCACAGAAGAAATCAGGCTTATTGATGCTCGCTTAGCAAATCATCCCCGAGCGCAATTTCTAGGTGCTCTTACCAAAGATTGTGTTATTTTTTTAAGACGGCATTGTTCTTTAATTTTACCCCTTTGCACTGGACATTATCGTCCAGAATCTCTACGAACAGCACTCACTGAATTATTTCATGCCAGTACACATGTTCTTTTACATATTTTACATGCCTGCCATATTCCGGCTTTTCCATTTGACGTCGTACTGACCATTACAGGTCTATTGTTAACAGCGCATTGCATTCTTCATGAACATGAAATTATTACAGCATTTCGAGAACGTTTTGAAACTTTAATAAATTTTTCGGAACAAAATAGAGAGATACTATACGAATTTGTTAGTTTAAGCGCTGTAGATATGTTTTTAAATAAAATCATGGAAAATCCACAGATCAATTGGCGCAATGAGTTACCGCAAAAAATTCTATTGAGTTTTTTTAATTTACATCACCATGATGAGGATAGACACGATTTACTTAAGTACGGGAAACGATGGATAGAAAATATTAGGCAAGTATATCATACAACAGGAGCTATAATGGCACATAATCATCATGAACATTTTGTCAAACCAGTCGCAGAGTTTCGCTTTGCTTGGCAAGTCCAACAAATTTTATCTCAAAATTCAGAACCAACAGCTAAAGAACTAAATCTTCCTGTGTACAATGATTTTATAGATGATTTACATCGTCGAATCTATTTTGAGGTCTTGAAACCATATGAATCTAGAGCAAAAACAAGCTATGGAGCAGCTTGGTTATTTTGTTATTCACATGAAAGTATAAGAAATGTTAAAATTTTACAAAAACAACTGATTGCGGTGTTTGCAGTTATTTATAATGAATTTAGACATCAACCACATGATATTAACTTCGACATGCAATTAGCGCTCATTAACTCCATGCTTTATAGCGCATTGAATAAAGCTGGACAAGTAATGACTTGGAATGAGGCGGCTCGTAAACTTGCTTTAGAGCTCCCTGAAATGAGATCTTATTTAGCATGTAATTTAACACCTATGATACGACATGGCGCCGTTGAAGAAGAACTTATTCGAATTGATTCGCTTGAGATTAAAATGATGCATTTAACTCAACAACTTAGAATTGCCCAAGAACGCTTAAGATTAGAAGCAGAAATTAATTTAAAAGTTCGTGCAGATGTTGATAGGTTAAAAGACCAAATTGGTCAAGTTTTGGCTGCCGGTCAACATCTACATCAATTTTATCAACAACAGCATCCAGCCGCCGCAGCAAATGATGACGGTTTAGATCATGCAGATGTTGCTGCTCCTCCTCATCTTGGTGCAGCTATATAAGAGAGAAAATATGGAGTATGAGAATTTAGAACACTATTATTATCATTGGTTCTGGGGAGTGCGTTATCATCCAATGCCTCCAGATGATAACTTAAAAAAAATAATTGTTACTCTAAAAAGTCATCCAGAAAAAATACAAGAGATTCAAAATAGCATTGATAAGATTGCAAGCTATTATTGGATTACTCGTCTTATTTATCAATTATTTAATATTGAAAACTACGCTTTTAATCTAATTATTATGAAATTATTTAAAAAATTTTCCAATCCCTTTCAACCCCAAGA
>DNMA01000219.1 GCA_003489505.1 Legionellales bacterium
AGCTCATAATAGGTATGACGATTTTGCTTAAGATAAAGGCTTAAGTAAAGAATTGGTTCATCAAGCATACCATTCGTACATAGAAGCAAGGTTATGAGCAACCTGCCAAGTCTACCATTACCGTCTAAAAACGGGTGTATTGTTTCAAATTGAACATGAGCAAGACCCGCTTTGATAAGTACTGGCATGCTTTCATCATGCAGGAACCTTTCAAAATCGCTAAGGCAATCACTTAAATGGTCTACTGGAGAAGGGACAAAAAGAGCGTTGCCTGGCCTGGTACCACCGATCCAATTTTGTGTTCTTCTAAATTCTCCAGGCGTTTGACTTGATCCTCTGCCTCCAGAAAGCAAAATACTGTGTATCTCTTTTAACAGTCTAAGAGATAAAGGAAAATCATCTTTTAAGCGCTCTAAGCCATAGTTTATAGCTTTAACATAATTAGAGACCTCTTCTACATCTTCAATTGAAACTTCAGGTTTTTGATTATGTTCAAATAGCATTAGATCTGAGAAAGAACTCTGTGTTCCTTCAATCTGGCTTGAAAGTAAAGCTTCTTTTCGTACATACATGTAGATAAAGAGCGCAGTATTAGGAATAGTCTTATGAATACTATTTAATTCAGCTAGCGCATGCGTTGCTTTTTCAAGGTAAGGATAAAGCATCGTGAGTTCTATAGGTGGCTCAGGTGGCAGTTTTGAAGGAACATATGCTTTATATGACTCACCAGAGATCTTTTGTGTAATATATATTCCTATTCTTTTATTCATAAGCCATCTTTTCTTAAGCTGTCCACACTAAGAAACTATATCAGATTATCTTTTCTTAGTAAAGATGGTAAAGAAAAGATAGGCACTCGAGGACGCCCCTTTTACAGAGGTTCCAAAATGGTTTATTTGGCACTCTCCGAGTACGCATCTATAATTGCCAAAGAGAGTGAAAACATGACCATACCACCCCAGTTTGGAGTTGGTTAGGTTGCTGTAAACTGATCTCCGCCAGTTTACAGCGCTCGAATTTTTTGGTCGTGATTTTTCAAATTATCAAACCACCATTAGAACACCAGTATTCATAGGCTTTAGCGCGTTTTAGTCATCCGACACATGCGTACTTAGAGAATCACAAAATCACCGATTTTACCCCAAAATCTCCCTTTTTGTTCTCCGTTTCTCCGTTACATGCGCACGTCGGTCGTCAAGGCGCGCATGTCCAGAGCCCTTGATTTTACTGGGTTTTCTGAAAATGGTTCTTGAGGTTCGTTATTGGGGTGCACTATAATGAGAAAGCTGTTAAAACTCTTTAGAAATGTCACATTTATTTATGATGCAACAGGCTCTCCATTTGCAATAAATACCGAGATAGATAATAATCATTAAATAATCACAAGCTTTTAAGATGTTTTGTTAAATACAATAAACTTTTTAGCATCAGTCCAGTCATGCTAAAGGTTTTACTCTAAATGATTTCTAAACAAGCTGAGGATTTATGGAGTGGAATACAAAGCTCAAGGACTATGAAAGTCGGCTCGTTCAAATCAAGCCTTTTTTAGAGCAAGGCAAGGTCGTTTCGACAAGTAATATCATTGCTCTCCTCGAGGCAGTCATTAAACCTCATGATGCTGTCTGTATCGAAGGTGATAATCAAAAACAAGCTGATTTTCTGGCGCGTAGTTTATGTCAGGTCAACCCTGAAAAAATTTACGGCCTGCATATGCTCCAATCCTCTATTGCCTTACCCGAACATTTAGATATTTTTGAGCGAAAAATTGCAGAATGTGTGGATTTTGCTTTTGCCGGACCGCAATCTACTCGCCTAGCATTAATGATTCAAAAAAAACAAATTAAAGTCGGCAATATTCATACCTATAATGAGCTTTATGCCCGTTATGTCATGGATTTGATTCCCAATGTGGCATTGATCTCTGCAGAGCAAGCAGATCATCAGGGTAATTTATACACTGGGGCCAATAATGAGGAAACATCTAGTGTTGTCGAAGCTGTCGCTTTTAAAAATGGTGTTGTCATTGTCCAAGTCAATGAATTAGTCGATAAGTTGCCACGAATTGATATTCCAGGTGGTTGGGTAGATGCAGTAGTCAAAGCCCCTACGCCAGCATATATTGAGCCTTTATTCACGCGTGATCCTGCATTAATTGATGAAGTAAAAATTTTAATGGCCATGATGGTCATTAAAGGCATTTATGCCCCCTATCAGGTCAATCGCCTAAACCATGGCGTTGGTTTTAATACCTGTGCCATCGAATTAATCCTTCCAACTTATGCCCAATCCTTAGGTTTAAAAGGTCAGATTTGCAAACATTGGATGGTCAACCCCCTGCCCACCTTAATACCTGCCATTGAAGCAGGTTTTGTAGAATCTATTTTTTGTGTAGGTGGTGAGGTTGGCATGAATGAGTATGTTCGTTCTAAACCTGATATCTTTTTTACCGGAAGAGATGGCTCGCTGCGCTCAAATCGATTGTTTGGGCAATTAGCAGGTCATTATGCTTGCGATGTATTCATTGGCGCAACCTTACAAATGGACCCACAAGGCAACAGTTCCACCGCAACAAAAGGACGGATTGCAGGGTTTGGCGGTGCACCCAATATGGGCTGTTTAGCCAATGGCAGAAGACACTCCTCCTATGCATGGCTTAAAGCAGGACAAGAGAAAAACTCACATCATCCCTTAGCCATGCCACGTGGACGAAAACTGGTGATTCAAATGGTGGAAACTTTTCAAAGTGCAGGCGTTCCAACTTTTGTAGAACGACTCGATGCCTGGGATTTACAAAAAGAAATGCATGCTGACTTACCCCCTATCATGATCTACGGTGATGATATCTCACATGTTGTGACCGAAGAAGGAATTGCAAATCTTTTATTATGTAAAAACTTAGAAGAACGAGAGCATGCCATTCGAGGTGTTGCAGGCTATACACCCATGGGCTTAAAACGAGATCGAGCAAAAGTCGATGAATTACGCAGCCGAGGAGTCATTCAAAGACCTGAAGATTTACAAATTTCTTTAAAAGAAGCAGACAGAGATCTCCTCGCAGCACAGTCTATTCATGATTTAGTTGAAATTTCTCAGGGCCTTTATTGCCCGCCCAATAAATTTAGAAATTGGTAGGAAAACCTATGGATACCTATGAATATAGTTTCAAACCGACTCAACCCATAAAAAAAGGGACTACAACCAAAGTGGGTGTGGCCGGCTCAGGCAATCTTGAGGTGATTATTAAACCCAACCCCAAGACTGAAGAAACTCAAATTGTGGTCCATACTACCATCACCGGTTTTAAACCCACTTGGGATGAATTAATTAAACGCTTTATTGATGACCATACGTTTAAGGGTTTACACATCACCATTAATGATGCAGGTGCTACACCACCTGTGGTGGCCTTACGTCTAGGACAAGCCATTGAAACCTATCAAAGTGGCTATCATAAAAAAAATAACTATACCGAAGCTTATGCCCGACATAGAATTTATTCACTCGTCGACGATAATAGTTTTAAAGAGTTTTTATTAGATGAGGATACGCCAAGCCCTACTCTACCTGAATTAAGTATTCAAATTGAAAGCGATGATGGCATTATGATTGGAATGGCCGCAATCTCTGGCATCCCAGTTGCCATTGCCTCGCAACAAAAAGATTTTATTGGCGGTTCAGTGGGTGAAGTCCATGGTGCTAAATTCAATGGCTTAATTCAATACGCTATTAAACAAAAATTGCCCGCATTGGTATTTTTAATTGATAGTGGTGGTGTACGTTTGCAAGAGGCCAATATTGGTGAAATTGAAATATCTGAAATTATTCGCTCGATTTTAGCAGCACGATCGGCTGGCATCAAAACCATTGGTGTCATTTGCGGTAATAATGGTGCCTTTGGTGGACTTAGTATTATCAGTGGCACCTTAGATTACCTGATTGTGAATCAAGGGGCGAGAATTGGTATTTCTGGTGCAGAAGTTATTGAAGCGGTTCAAGGTGCTGAGGTCTTAGACAGTAAAAATAGACCCTTGATCTGGCGCATTTATGGAGGCAGAACCCGTTACTTGCAAGGCGCTGTTCAAGGCTATACCTCCAATAAGATGGGAGATATTCGTCAAGCAATCATCAAAGCTTTAAATACCCCAATACCCCCATTGAATTTTGACTCCATCTTAGCCGAGCATCATCAGTTACAAGAGCGCATCCAAAAAACAAAAGGCCAACATGAAGAAGGTGAATGGCTCAAACATCATGAACCTGAGGTTTTTCAACAAGACCCCTTCACGTGTTCCGATGAGCAATTTATGTCCTTAGCCAAAAAAAGGAGTACCTAATGTCTAATGAAATATTAAAACTCCAAGACCTTTTAAACAACATTTTCACTAAGCCACAAACCAACATTAAAGATCATGTGATATTTGGTACAGGCTTTATCAAAGACATTCAATTCAATATTTTAGGTACTGTAGAAAATACCCAATTTGGGGTTGATGAAGCAATTGAAATGGCGAAACATGTCCTAGAAATTGTGCAAACCAATAATCAAGACCCTATTATTTTACTCACCAATGTCATCGGTCAAAAACTTTCTGTACGTGATGAATGGTTAGGGATGTATGCTTATTATGGTCACTTATTAAAATGCCTTCACCTAGCAAGGAAAAAGGGTCATCCAATTATTTCTCTGATTTATAATCAAGCCATTGGTGGCAGTTTTATTGCTTTTGGCTTAATGGCCGATCGCATCTTTGCTTTAAAGGATACTCAACTTGCGGTCATGTGGTTAGAGGGCATGGCAAAAGTCACCAAAATTGATATCGAAGTATTACGTCGTATTAGTCAAACCTCCCCGGTTTTTGCACCCGGTGTTGAAAATTTCAAAAAACTAGGCGGTATTCATGAAGTGATTACATTAGAACAAGCCCCCCAACAAATACTCGCTGCTCTTCAAGAAAAAAATCTCCAGCATGATAATCGAGCTGAATTGGGTAAGAAATATGGTGGCCGTCAAGTGGCTTATGATTTGATTCAAAAGATTGAAAAACAATGAACTATTATCGTCATACTCTGTGTTTTTTAAAACCCGATGCAAAACCAATTTCACCCCATTCAACAGAGGACCGCTCTTTATTGGCTTATTGGTTGCAAAATCATTATCCGCTGATAGTAACACGACAACTTAAAAATACGCCCCTTGAGCATATTCATTTAGCTTTGTCTTTATTCGATAAAAACCAGATGAAAAAAATACGACTACGTTTTTTATTTGAAAAATCTCAAATCCAATCCTCTTGCGAATTACCTAAAATCAATCAACTGTTTCCTCACATCAAAACTGATGTTGAAGTCAGAGTTTATGGTTCTTATTGTTGGGAGCACCTGACAGGACTTCACTGCATCAGAAAAAGCTCTGATTTGGATCTATTAATTGTCTATCAAAATGAATCTATCAGCGCATTACAAAGACTTTATCAACAATTATCACAAGCATTAAAAACCATTCCACTGGATGGGGAAATTCGTTTTCCAGATTTTGGCGATTGTGCGTGGCTTGAATTAATCCAAGAAGCATTCAGCCCACAAATTTTAATCAAATATCAACAAGACATTGCCCTCATTCAAAGAGAGTATCTTTATGCGCAATTTCCAGCACTCATTTCCTAATCCAAAAAAAATGGCACGTTATTTTGCAAAATTTGCTGTCTGTGCTTTATATGATGAATTGGCTTTATATCCTAAACCGGGTTTAGTCAGTTTCATCGACAGTGGTGCACATCAAGATATGAATGGCGACCTCCTGTTTCGAAGTCTTTTTGGACTTCGACATTATTATTTTCAAGTAGGCCTGCAAGCAAGTTTAAATACCGCCCCAAATCAACTGATTAACCTAGGAATTCAAGCTGAACAACGGATGCATGCCATTACCGGAGGGATTAATACCCACCGAGGTGCTATTTTTGCATTGGGTATTTTTTGTACTTCCATTTGTAAATTAAGTCATAAATACCAGCAGTTTTCGACTCAGGATTTACAGCAAGCAATCTTAAGTGATTGGTCTGAGTTTTTAGAAAAACATCATCGAAATACCGATACGCATGGTGTGCTTGTCAAGCAAAAATATGCTGTTTCGGATGCAAAACAAATGGCTATCGAGGGCTACTCATTGGTGTTTGAGCTCTTTCATGTATTAATAGAAACCGTGGAGGATAAAGCACTTTTTGGTTTAATGGCCTACCAGCGTCTTTTGTTGAAGATGGATGATATTAATATCTTGTATCGCACAGGCACCCAAGGTTTAGCGTTTGCGCGCCAAAAGATTCAAACACTCTCTTTTGATAATCAACACCAGGCAGTGCAACAAGCAATTGACCTACATCATTTGTTTTCCAAAAAAAATATTAGTCCTGGTGGTGTTGCAGATATGTTGGCCGTCTTGTATTTTTTACATTATATATTTTCTGGCGCTTCATCATGAAAATATTATGTCTATTTTCCGGGCAAGGCTATTATGATTTTCATTTATTCCATTTTTTTCAAGGAAATGAAGAAGCAAGCATCTTACTTCAGCATTTATCCCAAGCCATCGAGATAGACTTACTAAACACAAACTGGAACCTCAAAAGCCCTTATCAAGCGCAATTGATTATCTCAGCTTTTCAGTTTTGTATTTTTAATTTAGTAGCCCCTTTATTGACTTCTCATCAGGTCAATCTGGCAGGCTTAAGCCTTGGTGAAGTATCGGCATTTCTAGCAAGTATGGATGCAACACCAGAAGCGTTTTTCCAAACCATTTCTTTTCGCACGACATTAATGACTTCTATCTTTCATGACCAGGACAAATTTGAATATGATTTATTATCTATTCAAGGACCATGGGAGCAAGAGAATATCCAAAAACTTTGCGAACAGTATCATTGTGCTGTTTCAATTATTTATTCTGAGCAACATTTAATCCTTGCAGGTCACATAAAGGATTTAAAACAACTGTTAAAAACATTATCCCAAGACTATCCCATACAACATCATTTTTTAGGCATTCATATCCCATCCCACAGCGCTTTTTATGCCCAGCTTCAAGGATTATTTCATCAACTATTAGCATCACTTTTTTCTAATACTTCACGTTATCCAATTCTTAACTCCTTAGAACTTTGTATGATTTA
>DNMA01000005.1 GCA_003489505.1 Legionellales bacterium
TTAGAAACTTTATCTGAATTAGAGCGTAAATTAACCATATCATTAGCTGATAGTGAAATTCAGGATGAAGTTAATACTCGTTTAAAAAATCTTGCTCCAAAAGTACAAATCCCAGGATTCCGTCAAGGTAAAGTGCCTGTTGATGTAATTCGTAAACGCTTTAGTGATAAAGTTCGTTTGGAAGTCATTGATGAATTGATGAAAAATGCCTTAGAAAAGGCCATTGAAGGTCAAAACCTAAAATTAACTTCCTATCCTAAAATTAATTTAACTTCTAGCCCTGATAAAGGCGACTTTAGCTTTGAAGCTACCGTTGAAGTATTCCCTGAAGTTAGTATCAAAGAATTAGAAAACGACCAAATTGATTTAATCGAAGCGCAAGTTGATGAAGCTGACGTTGAAGATATGATCAAGAAATTATTAGAACAGCATAAAGTTTGGAAAGATGTCGAACGTGCTTCCCAAAATGCTGACCAATTGGTTATTGATTTCAAAGGTTTTGTTGATAATGTTCCTTTTGCTGGCGGCGAAGCAACTAACTTTAAAGTTGTTCTTGGCGAAAAGCGTATGATACCTGATTTTGAAAAGGGTCTTTTAAAGCGTAAAGCCGGCCAAGAATTTGATATGGAAGTAAAATTCCCAGAAGATTATGGCCAAGCTGATTTAGCAGGTAAAGAAGCTAAATTTGAGATCAAAGTTCATCAAGTTCAAGAAGGTGAAATGCCTGAATTAACAGATGAATTTGCTGCAAAATTTAATATCGAAGGTGGTGTAGAAGCCCTGAAAAAAGATATTAAAGAAAATATGCACCGCGAATTGAAAAAACAAGTCAGCCAAATCAATCGTAAAAATGTATTTGATAAACTGATTGAAGCAAATACTGTGACTTTGCCACAAGGTTTAATCGATAGAGAAATCGAAGAATTAAAACATCAAATGTTCCACCAAGTATTTGGTACCAAACATCATGACAATGAAGTGATTCCAGATTTCCCAAGAGAATTATTCTTAGAACAAGCTAAACGTCGTGTTCATTTAAGCCTTTTATATGTTGAATATGTTAAAAAACATAGCTTAAATGTTGATTCTAAACGTTTAGATACCATGATTGAAGAAATGGTTAGCGCTTTTGAAAATCCAAGCGAAGCTAAAGAATGGTATAAGACTGATGAATCTCGTTTAGATGATCTACGTGGTTTAATTATGGAAGAAACAGTGATGGAAAAAATCTTAGAATTTGCTAAACCATCCTTGAAAAAATTAAATTATCGTGAAACTATGGAGATTATCAATAGTAAAAACGATGGAGAGGCTTAATGAGTTCTATACAATTATCCAGTGGCTTAGTGCCAATGGTTGTTGAGCAAACAGCACGCGGTGAGCGTGCTTATGATATTTATTCACGTTTACTAAAAGAAAGAATTATCTTTTTATTAGGGCCCGTTGAAGACAATATGTCAAATTTAATCGTTGCTCAAATGTTGTTTTTAGAGTCAGAAAATCCTGAAAAAGATATTTACTTATATATTAATTCTCCAGGTGGTGTAGTGACTGCAGGTTTAGCGATTTATGATACCATGCAGTTTATTAAACCCGATGTGAGTACCTTGTGTATTGGTCAAGCAGCTAGTGCTGCAGCACTATTATTATGTGCTGGTGCTGACGGTAAACGTTATTGCTTACCCAATTCACGAGTGATGATTCACCAGCCACTAGGTGGTTTCCGAGGCCAAGCCTCAGATATCGAAATCCATGCCCGTGAGACTTTAATTATTCGAGAAAAATTAAACAATATCATGGCAAAACATACACGCAAGACTCCAGAAGAGATTTTACGTGATACGGATAGAGATAATTTCATGAGTGCGTCTCAAGCAAAAGATTATGGTTTAATCGATGAAGTCCTCTATCAACGAGAGGGTTTACCTAAAATCGATTTCTAAATCAAATTTAAAGGTCGCAATAGCGGCCTTTTTTTTTAGATATTGACACATCCCAATGGAATCAGGACAATTAAATCAAGTTTTTAGGGTAAAAGACTTGAAATTTTTGGTTTAAACCCATATTTATCATATTACATTACAATTATTTATTTATGTTTAAGAGGAAGAAGAATGTCTAAGTCTGACAGTGGTGATAAGTCCACGTTATTTTGCTCCTTTTGTGGAAAAAGTCAGCATGAAGTTAAGAAACTGATTGCTGGTCCCTCAGCTTACGTTTGTGATGAGTGCATTGCTTTATGTAATGATATTATTCATGAAGAGATAAAAGACGAGAGTCCTTCTTTGACCCAAGGTAATAGCTTGCCAAAACCAAAAGAAATCTCTGCATTTCTAGATGATTATGTGATTGGTCAAGAACATGCCAAAAAAGTTTTAGCGGTTGCAGTTTACAATCACTACAAGCGTTTACAAAATGTTCAAAAAGATGGGGTGGAGCTAGGTAAAAGTAATATTTTACTCATTGGGCCAACAGGCTCTGGTAAAACCTTATTAGCTCAAACTTTAGCAAGACAATTGAATGTTCCATTTGCTATCGCCGATGCGACTACTTTAACAGAAGCAGGTTATGTGGGTGAAGACGTCGAAAATATCATTCATAAGTTATTACAAAAATGTGATTTTGATGTCGAGAAAGCTCAGCAAGGTATTGTCTATATCGATGAAATCGATAAGATTTCTCGTAAATCTGAAAATCCATCGATTACCCGAGATGTCTCTGGTGAAGGTGTACAACAAGCGCTTTTAAAACTTATTGAAGGTACAGTAGCGGCGGTGCCTCCTCAAGGCGGTCGTAAGCACCCTCAGCAAGAATATATTCATGTGGATACTTCCAATATTTTATTTATCTGCGGTGGTGCTTTTGCAGGTCTTGAAAAAGTGATTCAACAACGCTCTGATAAATCAGGGATTGGTTTTGGTGCTGAACTAAAAAATAAAAAAGACACCAAAGATATTGAAAAAGTATTCAATCTGTTAGAGGCAGACGATTTGGTAAAATTTGGTTTAATTCCTGAATTTGTTGGTCGATTGCCTGTAGTAACTACTTTACATGAGCTAGATGAACCTGCTTTAATTGATATTTTAACCCAACCAAAAAATGCCTTGATCAAACAGTTCCAGGCACTATTTCAAATGGAAGGGGTTGAGTTGGAGTTTAAAGAAGAAGCATTGCATCAAATAGCTAAAAAAGCATTAAAAAGGAAAATTGGAGCGCGTGGCTTAAGAAGTATTCTAGAAGATATCTTATTAGATACGATGTATGAATTACCCTCTATAGAGAATTTGGAAAAAGTTGTAGTGGATGAGAACGCAGTTACTAAACAAGGAAAACCGATTTTAATTTTTAAAGCGGGTGAAGAAAAAGTTAGAGTAAACAGCGGGCGTGAATAATAAAAGGAGTTTTAAATTGACAGCTGAAGAAACCAAAGTATTAGAGCTCCCAATTTTGCCTTTGCGTGATGTTGTGGTGTACCCACATATGGTGATTCCCTTATTCGTTGGGCGTCCCAAATCGGTTAAAGCACTTGAAGCGGCAATGTTGGAAAACAAGAAGATTTTTTTAGTAGCTCAAAAAGAATCTGCTAAAGATGATCCCAATGAAAAAGATTTATATCAAATTGGGACTATTTCGACATTGCTACAATTACTCAAGTTACCTGATGGAACAGTTAAAGTTCTGGTAGAGGGTGAACAACGCGCTAAAGTTGATCAATATACTTCTCATGAGGGCCAATATTTAGTCGCAAAACTTTCCGTTTTACAGGAGTATTCGAAAGAACACTCTGATAAAGAATTAGAGATATTAGTTCGTTCTTTGATTTCTCAGTTTGAACAATACATCAAACTCAATAAAAAGATTCCACCAGAAGTCATGGCATCCATTTCAAGCATTGAAGACCCTAACCGTTTAGTGGATACCATTGCGGCACATTTGACTATCAAGCTTGAAGAAAAACAAGAAATACTAGAAATTTTAGATATTGGACAACGTTTAGAACGCTTAATGAGTTCGATAGAAGCTGAAATTGACCTTCTTCAAGTTGAAAAGAGAATTAGAAATCGCGTCAAACGCCAAATGGAAAAAAGTCAGCGCGAATACTATCTCAATGAGCAAATGAAAGCCATTCAAAAAGAATTAGGAGAAATTGGTGAAGAAGGCAGTGATCTGGAGCAATTAGAAAAAGCTATTGAAAAAGCTGGTATGCCTAAAGAAGCGAAAGAAAAGGCTGTCAGTGAGCTCAATAAACTGAAAATGATGTCTCCAATGTCTGCAGAGGCCACAGTCATTCGAAATTATTTAGATTGGATTATAGCTGTTCCCTGGAAAAAGAAAGATAAGGTTGAATTTGACCTGGCCAAAGCTGAAGTGGTTTTGGATAAAGACCATTATGGCTTAGAAAAGGTAAAAGAACGCATTATTGAATATCTAGCGGTACAACAGCGTGTTAAACGTCTCAAAGGCCCTATTATTTGTTTAGTGGGACCTCCAGGGGTGGGTAAAACCTCTTTGGGTCAGTCGATTGCCAATGCAACTGGTAGAACCTTTATTCGTATCGCTTTAGGTGGGGTACGAGATGAAGCGGAAATCAGAGGTCATCGTAGAACCTATATTGGTTCTATGCCAGGTAAAATTATTCAAAAACTGTGTCAGGCAGGGGTGAAAAATCCACTCATCATGCTTGATGAAGTCGATAAGATGGCGATGGATTTCAGGGGAGATCCTGCATCGGCTCTATTAGAGGTATTAGATCCTGAGCAAAATGATACGTTTAATGATCATTACTTAGAAGTTAATTATGATTTAAGCGATGTCATGTTTATTGCCACAGCTAATTCATTAGAAATTCCTGCGCCACTTTTAGATAGAATGGAAGTGATTCGTTTAGCAGGTTATACCGATGATGAAAAGCTACATATTGCCAGAAACTACTTAGTACCCAAGCAATTACAGTTAAATGGATTAAAAACTGAGGAGTTAGCGATAACTGATCAGGCTATTCATGAAATTGTTCGCCACTATACGAGAGAGGCTGGTGTAAGAAATCTTGAAAGAGATATTGCCAATATCTGTAGAAAAGTGGTAAAAAAAATAATAACAAAGAAAAATTTGAAAAAAGTGACTGTTACACGTAAAGCTATCGAGCGTTATTTAGGGGTTCCTAAATACATGTATGGCATTGCAGAGCAACATGACCAAATTGGTCAGGTCACTGGATTAGCTTGGACACAAGTTGGGGGAGAGTTACTGACTATCGAGGCTGCAATGATGCCTGGTAAAGGTAAAGTCACCCATACAGGACAACTTGGGGATGTGATGAAAGAATCCATTCATGCGGCCATGACGGTGATTCGAAGTCGAGCTGCAAAATTGGGTTTAGCACCTGATTTTTATGATACACATGAATTTCATATTCATGTGCCAGAAGGAGCCACTCCAAAAGACGGTCCGAGTGCAGGGATTGGAATGTGTACTGCTTTAGCTTCAGTAGTAGGACAAATTCCAGTAAGAGCTGATGTGGCAATGACAGGCGAAATCACACTGAGAGGACAGGTATTACCGATTGGTGGTTTGAAAGAAAAACTGTTGGCGGCGCATCGTGGTGGTATCAAACAAGTTATTATTCCATTAGAGAATAAAAAAGATCTTG
>DNMA01000104.1:0-5618 GCA_003489505.1 Legionellales bacterium
ACAGTTCTTTGTTGCTCTTCTTCTGAAAAACCAAGGCCTGCCAGAATTGATGCAGCTTGAGCGGTTTTACTATAAGCGCCCATATTCTGAAGATGTTCATGACATAACATCATGTCTTGCTCATTTTCATCTTGCAAAGCTTTTTGTAAACGAACCTGCCATAAATGATAAGCTTCATCGCCAGCCAGCACATAATCGACCACTTTTTCATCCGAGTCAGGGATATGCTGGGCAAGATTACTAATTGAGATATGGGATTGCAAAGCGCATTCACCAGTATCAGGGGATAGCTTTCCCATAATTAAGGCAAATAAAGTGGATTTGCCACAACCATTTTTACCGACAATACCGATTTTTTGTTTATGAAAAACATTCAGGGACAAATCTGAAAAAATCAGTTTTGTCCCCCGAGATAAGGACACTTGAGTAAAACTTAACATAAAAACTTAAACCTTATTGAGAATCCTCATGATTGGGAAATAACTTTGATAACCACCGAGGAAAATACCAGTTGATTGACTCTGTTAATGTCATAATCGCTGGCACTAAAAATGTTCGAATGATAAACGCATCAATAAAAATGGCCACTGCAATACCCAAACCAAAGGCTTTAACCATCAATACATCGGCAACCAAAAACGAAGAACATAAGACTATCACAATTAAAGCGGCACTGGTAATAATTCGTGCGCTGTGCTCGATACCAAAGACAATTCTTAATTTATTATTTTTATGTTTTTGGTAAGATTCTTGAATACGAGAGAGTAAAAATACTTCATAGTCCATGGAAAAACCAAACAAGGCACAAAAGATAATCACCATCATACTAATATCAAGGCTTCCTTGTGGTTCGAAATTGAAAAACTGATGGAGGTGACCATCTTGAAACACATAAACCAAAACGCCATAAGTTGCACATAAACTCAAAAGGTTCATGACAATTGCTTTAAACGGTAAGAATATAGAGTGAAGTAACACCATCAAGACTAAAAAAGTCACCAACATAATTAAACGCAATGCTTTGGGTGATTCTTTTTTAATCCCATCAAATACATCGGTATTGGTTGCTGGAACCCCTGTTACGTGAATATCCAAACCTTTGTGATGAATATTGCGCAACTCTTTAACCAGGTCTTGAGTTGCTTTAGATTCTGAAGAGTAATGACTGATAACCTGAATCACTGATACGTGTTTACTGACACTGGTTGCCAGCATTTTTCGAATATCAGGCGGTAGATTCTTGTCATCTAATGCATATAATTTTTGATATTCTTCAAGCGACTTAGTCGGTAACCAACTTAAATAACCCTCAACTTTTTTAACTGCTTTGATATCTCGAATTTCATCGATAACTTCATAGACCGCTTTAATATTTTTTTCGCTTAAAATCGGTGTATTAGACTCAAACACCACTGTGATAGGAGATAAACTATTCTCATCAAATACTTTTGCGTATTGATTGAAAAACGCCCTGCCTTCTGATTTTTCAGGCAAAATATGGTAATCACTAATTCCTAATTTTAGATTTTGTAAAGGAAGAGACAAGGTCACTAAAAGTGATAAACCAAATATGACAAATAAAAGCGGTCTAGCAATTACAGTGGATGCCAAACGATGCCAAAAACGATTTTGATGAAACCCTGTTTTAAAAATAGTTCCAAAATCAATGCCTTTTTGAATGACAGATAATAAAGCAGGTAGTAGCGTTATCGCCCCAATCACTGCTAAAAATACAGCCGTTAAACCACCAATCCCAACAGAAATCAGAATGTTAATTGGGAATAATAATAAAGCACTTAAACTTGCAAATACGGCTAAACCACTAAAAAAGACAGCCTTTCCAGCAGTAGCCATCGTGCGGGCAATAACAGTTTGTATATTTTGTTTGGGTTCGTGAAGTTCTTCCCGAAAACGACAAATAATAAATAATGCATAGTCTAAGGAAAGACAAAGTCCTAGTAGTAAGGCAATATTAATAGTAAAAATGGATAGATCAAAATGATGGGCCAAATGATATAACATTGAAAACATCATCATGGCACAACAACCGCCCAATAACATTGGCATAAATGCTGCTGTGAATGAACCAAAAACAAATAATAAGGTAATCACCGATACTGGAGCCGCAATCATATCAGCACGAAATAAGTCTTTTTCAGTTTGTTTATTAACTGTTTCAACAAAGACATCATCACCACCAAAATAAATATTTAAATGTTTTGGTTTTTTTATGAGGTCTTTTAAAGCTTGAATATCTTCACCAATCAAATCGATATCATCTTTAAAAGCAATGATAGCTAAGGTGCTATTTTTTCCTTTTTGAAATAAAACCTTGTGAGCATAGGCGACATGATCAAGCTTACTCAAAGCCTTATCGACCTCTTTTTCCATGAGAAAATTGGAAACTGTATCAGATTCTTTTTTAAATAAAACCAAAATACGATGTTTATTATAACCTACCGTATCAGCAAGCAGTTTATCGGTTTCGTAACTTTGAGATTTAATATTTTCAAAGCCACTAGACTGAAATGGCTCCATGATATGTTTGAGTACAGGAATACTTGATAATAAGCCTAATAACCAAATCACAATCACAGCATAACGAAAACGGTAAGCTAACAATCCTAATTGATAAAAAAAGCGATTCATTCGAGCTCTTTAATTGGCGATATTATTTTTATAATATTAGCAAAGCCTAACAAGAACTACAAATCGCCTATAAGTTGATTAGACTTTCAGCTCTGAAGGCAATTCGTTAGAGACCTCATCGACTGGAGCTAGTTCAAGCTCTGGAACTGGTGTTGCAGTTCTTTTTCTTAAACTTGCAAAAAAGCTTCTGAATCCAAACTGAGGTATAAAATCAATTGTAGATGACCTATTAAAAATAGAAAATTGCTCATATTTACTTTGAGCTGTTCGTAAAGATAGTTTAATTTCATTTAATGTGCGAATAACATCAAAAAATGGCATCTCTGGGGTCCAAATCAAAACCATTCGATTCACATAATTAGGTTGGCAAAATTCTTCGGGAAGAGAATTTTTAATGATAAAATTTAAAAACTTTAAAGTATTGGGATGAATGGGCAATAAACTTTTTCTAAACACATTTAATTTTTCAATTATTTGGGGGTTAATTAAATCATAATCAATGGGAAAGCCTGTTAAATATTCTTCAATGTACAGTAATGTCTTAATGGTATCTTGAGTCTTGTGATTGCGGTATACATCACCTGAGCTAACAAAAAAACCATCAAAACCAGGTGATGCAATTTGTTCATTAAAATATTTTGTGCTTGAAAAAGAATCTCGATGAATCGCTAAATCCATATCTATACAAATGGCTTTTCCTTCATGACAGATGAAATTATTTGAAATACAGGCATCAGCAATAATATTACCCGTTCTTCGATAAATATCAATGACGGCCAAATTAATCAAATCATCAGTCGGTATCGCTTTACCAAGATAAGGCGTCATCCAACCAATTGCTTGACTAGCCTGTCCAGAAAAAACATGCACGGGAATATCTTTATTGATGATTTGCCACTTTCTTTCTGAACGGATAGGCGAATTGACTGATTCGTCAGTGATTTTTTCATCCAACAACTCAAAAGTAAATTGAGTGGTCTCGCTCGAACATTGAAAAGCATCATATTCTGCATCACTTAAAGGTATTTTCACGACCCACTGACCGGTTAAGCCCAAGATTTCTACAGGCGCCTTGGTGAGAAAAACTTTATTATAAGAGCCATTTCCGATGACTTCTACTTTAATGACACCACTTCTTACATGACTATAAAAATCTTCTGGACTCATAATACAACATCTCTACAAATAAAAATAAGGAGTGAAAATATAACGCCTTAGGCTGTATGAAAAAACAATTTGATTTTCAAATCATATCGTTTACAATAAAAAAATGCACATTATACGACAAATATACAAATTTACAATAAGTTGCGTATTATTGCTCTTTTTTTTGCTTCCTATGAGCGTCAGTGCCCAACCTGTAAATGATTCTTGGGGAATTGTTAGACAACAATTTTCTCTCGACCATCAATTGCACGAACCAGAGGTTCAAAGACAACTTCATTGGTTAGTTTCTCATCCCAAATACTTTAATAAACTCTATCAAGCAGAGCCATTCATCTATCACATTATTACCGAAATTCAAAAAAGAAACATGCCCGGTGAACTGGCACTGATTCCGATGCTCGAAAGTGCTTACAACCCCTTTGCTTATTCTGGCGCTGGAGCAGCAGGCCTTTGGCAACTCATGCCTAAAACCGGTAAAAACCTAGGCGTCAAAGATGACTGGTGGGTCGATGGCAGAAGAAGTATTAACTCATCAACCACAGCAGCACTAAATTACTTTCGACATTTAAATCGATTTTTTAAAGGCGATTGGCTCTTAGCCATTGCTGCCTATGATTGTGGTGAAGGAACCATTCAACGCCTTTTAAAACAAAGACCTGCCTATGAGAAATCGATTTGGTATTTAGAATTACCCCAAGAAACCAAAGTCTATGTGCCACGATTACTCGCTTTGGCTGAAGTGATTGCCCACCCTGATAAATACCATATCACTCTCCCCTACGTACCCCATCAGCCCTACTTCACTGAAGTAGAAATTGGCGGTCAAATTGATTTAAATAAAGCAGCTCAACTGGCAGGCATCCCCTATCATGATTTACTTAAACTGAATCCCGGAATCAATCATTGGGCAACATCTCCTAATCACCCTAAAATTTTAATTCCTACCAAAAACGCAGAGCAATTTAGTCAAAATCTTGCCAAAACGCCTACGCATTTAAGAACTAGTTTTTTACAGTATATCGTTAAATCTGGTGATACCTTATCGACAATAGCCTATCGACATCATACTCAGGCTCAATTACTCGCTAAAATTAATCATTTGAAATCAGATAAATTAAAATTGGGCATGATCATTCAAATTCCTGATGTAGCCAAACCACAGTTAATAGCCATGCCACAAAGAGCACATGTTTTTGAACCCATTAACCCAAAACTTTATAAGATCTTACACATTGTCCAAAAGCATGAAAACTTACAGTCAATTGCCAAACATTATCAAATTAGAGAAAGTCAAATATTAGCCTGGAATCACCTTCCACAACTCAAAGTTGCTAGAGGACAAAAATTAATCATTTGGAAACAAACCTCCGGACAAACTACTTATATCGTACGAATTGGGGATTCATTGAACCAGATTGCAAAAAACAATCATATTTCTCCACAATATCTCAGCCGACTGAATCCGCAGATTAACCCTCGATTACTTCGACCAGGAACTAAAATCAGATTATGTTAAGTATAAGTTTCATGCTACACTCATTAGTAAACAAAAAAATTGGAATAAATTATGCAAATTCTATTTGATTTTTTCCCTCTCATTCTTTTTTTCATTTGTTATAAGTTTTTTGGCATCTATGTTGCAACTGCAGCGGCTATGGCAACCTCTTGTATTCAAGTCCTCGTCTATCGATTACGTCATCAACGCTTTGAAACAATGCAATTAGTGGGCATGGGATTAATACTGGTTTTAGGTGGACTCACTTTAATTTTTCATAACCCCTGGTTTATTAAATGGAAACCCA
>DNMA01000104.1:5923-6602 GCA_003489505.1 Legionellales bacterium
TTATTAAATGGAAACCCACTGTAATTTATTGGTTATCAGCTGCCGCTCTTATTACCTCATCTTGGCTTTCCTCTAAACCATTGGTTCAAAGACTAATGGAGAAAAATATTCAGCTACCTGAGAAAATTTGGAAAAAACTCAATCATGCCTGGACAGTTTTCTTTGTTATTCTAGGCTTTGCAAATATTTTTGTGGCCTACCAATTTGATACCGATACCTGGGTGAATTTTAAATTATTTGGCGGCACAAGCTCCATGATTATCTTTATTTTGATTCAAGCTTATTACCTAGCCAAACATGAAATTTCCTCCTCTTCTAATGAGAACTCGTCATCATGAAAATCTTATTGGTTGAAGATGATCAAGATCTCGCTGAAGCACTTTTAAATGGTTTACAAAAAAATCATTTCAAAGTGGAGTGGGTTCGAGATGGTAAAACAGCCGATACCAAAATATCACAAGAAAACTATAATATTATTATTTTAGACTTAGGTTTGCCTAAACTTTCAGGTCTGGATGTATTAAAACAAGCGCGCGATGCAAAAATTAAAACCCCTATTATCGTACTGACTGCACGTGACTCGACTAAGGATTGTGTGCAAGCGCTCAATCAAGGGGCTGATGATTACATGACCAAGCCCTTTGATTTACAAGAACTCATTGCCAGAATTCATGCACAC
>DNMA01000097.1 GCA_003489505.1 Legionellales bacterium
AGACGATTCAAATCCGTAATTTCTAATTCATTTCTTGCCGAGGGCTTAAGCTGCTCAACATAATCATTCACATTTTTATCATAAAAATAAAGGCCTGTAACGGCGTAATGAGATTTTGGAGCTAAAGGCTTTTCTTCAATTGAAATGACTTTCCCATGTTCTGAAAATTCGACCACACCATATCGTTGTGGGTCCATCACATGGTAGGCGAAAATACTCGCACCGGATGTTCTTGACATGGCATTTTTTAATAACCCAGACAAATTATGTCCGTAAAAAATATTATCCCCTAGAATTAACGCACAAGGGCTACCTGCAATAAAATCTTTGCCAAGTGTAAACGCTTGAGGAATACCTTCAGGTTTAGCTTGTACGACATAATCTAGATGAATACCCCACTGTTCTCCTGTTCCTAAAAGCTCTTGATACATGGGAAGGTCACGAGGGGTAGAAATGACTAAAATATCTCGAATACCCGCCAACATTAATGTTGATAGGGAGTAATAAACCATCGGTTTATCATAAACAGGTAACAATTGTTTTGAAACTGAAAACGTAGCTGGATATAAACGTGTAGCACTGCCACCCGCTAAAATAATTCCTTTATACATCTAAAACTCCTTTTACAACTCCATTCTATAAATAAGCTGGAGAGGACTGTTTAAGTGTCAGTTCTTCCATCCATTTTTGATTTTCAAGATACCACTGAACAGTCGTTTCTAATCCTTGCTCAAAAGTCACCGCTGGTGTCCACCCCAAATCTTTAGAAATTTTACTAGAATTGATGGCATAACGTCTATCATGTCCTGGTCTATCTTTGATAAATTCAATTAAATCCGTATAGCTTTCTAATTGTTGAGAAGGATGGAGCTTATCGAGTATTTTACAAATTTGATAAACGACATCAAAATTGGTGATTTCATTATTTCCACCAATATTATAAACCTCACCCAATTGACCACACTCTAAAATACTCAAAATTGCTGAGCAATGATCTGCAACATATAACCAATCTCTAATTTGTTTACCATCACCATAAAGTGGAATTTTACTTTCACTTAAACAACGACTAATGCACTTTGGAATCAATTTTTCAGGAAACTGAAAAGGACCATAGTTATTAGAACAATGGGTAGTTACAACAGGCAATCCATAGGTATGGAAGTAAGCTCTAACAAAATGATCAGATGCTGCTTTACTTGCAGAATAAGGACTATTAGGTAAATACTGATTAGACTCATCAAATGCTTTTTCATTTAATTCTAAACTACCATAAACTTCATCTGTTGAAATATGTACAAAACGAAATTGATTGTTATCTTCTAAATTAAGCCAATAAGTTTTAGCAGCCTCCAGTAAATGAAAAGTTCCCAACACATTCGCTGTTAAAAAATCGTCAGGGGAAGAAATTGAGCGGTCTACATGACTTTCAGCTGCAAAATGAATAATGGCACGCACTTGATATTTTTTAAGAATATAAAGAATATTTTCCTGATGATTAATATCTTCTTGAATAAAAAGATAATTGGCAGATTCAGGTAGTTGTTCAAGATTTTTTAAATTAGCCGCATAAGTTAATTTATCAACATTAATTAATAATTCATCTGTTTGACTAAACCAATGATAAATAAAATTACTACCAATAAAACCTGCACCACCGGTGACTAAAATAGGTAGAGTAGGCATTGATGCTCCTTGTAATATTTAATTTATAAACGTGAGAAGACATAACACCCCTCACAGAACCGTACTTGAAGATTTCCCTCATACGGCTCTTCAACTTAATTCACATCTCATGTGGTAACGTAAAAATTGTGTTTTATTTTGGGCTTTGGCAGTGGGTAATGATGAAGATACGTCTCCATCTTAGTCCAGCTCATTGCCTTCTTTTGACTTCTTCTGTTCATCCATTTTCTAGCCAGTTTAACTGCCAGCGCATAGAACTTATGAATCGATGTGTAGTTTTCACTCACCCCATAGTATTCATAGTGCCCTCTAAGTTTGGCGCCCAGCATCTTCCACCAGTCTTTAGTTAGGACTAGATTTCGGACTGACTTAAACCATAGATTTAAATCCTTAGCCTTGGCCCTAAACTTCTTTGCGCTGGTTTTTCTACCAACCTTAAAATAACCCTTCCTTGTTTTATCGCAATAGTGCGTAAAACCCAGAAAATCAAACGTATTGGCTCTGCGGTTTTCCCGCTTTGCAATGGACTTCTCCATCTTGCCAAAGCTGAACACATTGGTCTTATCTGGATGCAGTTGCAATTCATATTTGCTAAAGCGATTTTCCAGTGCTCGAAGTACCTTCTTTGCATCGTATTCGTTTTGAGCCAATATGATAAAGTCATCTGCGTAGCGGATAATCTCAATATACCCCAGCGTGTGTTTCTGAACAGTTTCGTCGACCCATTTATCTAAAACATAATGAAGAAATATGTTTGCCAACATCGGGCTCAGAATACTGCCTTGAGGCGTCCCTTTGTCAGTTATGGTCAGGTGGTCGTTGTCTATATAGCCCGCGACTAGGAATCGTTCAATTAAATCAACTAGACTCGCGTCTTTAATTCTAATTTTCAGAAAATCCATCAGTAACTTGTGCGATACGTTATCAAAGAAACCTTTGATATCTGCTTCAATCACATAGTTCACCGGCTTAAAATTGACGCTATCACCTAGAACCTTGAGCGCTTGATGGGCGCTCTTCTTAGGTCTAAAACCGTATGAGAACCCGTAAAAGTCGGCCTCATAGATGCTCCCTAGTATGCGTGTTATACCGCTTTCTACTATCTTTGTTTCAATGGCAGATATGCCCAAAGGTCTGAATTCATCATTTCCTTTGGGGATGTATACGCGCTTTGAAGGCAGCGGCCTATAAGTCTTCCTTTTCAACTTCAATACCAGTGCTTCGATATTGTTGTCCAATTCCCGTCCATATTCTTCCCAGCTTACATTATCAACTCCTAACGCCTTGTTTCTATCAAGGTGGTTGTAGCAGTCTTTGAGAAAACTTGTGTTCAAGTGGTGAGCTAGGCTCGTAAACTCAAACGCGGCGTCTCCTCGTGCACAAAATGATATAGAGGACAACTTCTCTAATGTTTTACTCAGCTCAGTGTCTGACATCATTTAAACTATCCTCTTGCATTAAATTGCTGGTCGCTTCGAGTGACCGTACATCCGTCTCAATGGGCATTACCCCATTTACTCCTCTACTACCAACCAGTCCGACTACCTTGCAAAATTGCTCTCTAACCTCTTCAGTTCCGAGAGCAACATTCAGAAACTTGCAAGGCTCTCCCAAGTTCCAAGACAATCAGTTCATCGACCCGCTACGGACTCAGACCCCGGTACCTTCAACACTGACTCACCATTGCGTTTATGTTGATGCTGACTTCAGGCATATGAAGACCCTGGTCAGGTACGATAAGGATAATTTCGGGGCTCAACACCTTCACGCTTGCGCATTGTGGCTGGCCGACTGCCCTTACTACAGCTTCACTCTATTCGTTACCTCCTAGAGTGTGTAGCTCGGTTCCAGGCTGCTGGCTGCGCTTTACCTGGGCTGGATTGTCCAGCTTGATCGCCCAAGCTTCGCTTGGCGCTCTCATAATTTCATCCTTTTTTGATGCCACCACACAATTTAATATTAGTTAAATTGACGTGCGCCCCGTATTAAAAAACG
>DNMA01000001.1 GCA_003489505.1 Legionellales bacterium
TAGCTGTTCATTCTGATATAAAAACGGCGAAGTTTTTCTTACTAGAAAAAAACATGAGTGAGTCGGTTTGGAAATCGATTGCTGATCAAGCTGTTACAGAATTATCTTGGCCTATTTTTGTCAAGCCTAGCAATGCTGGCTCTAGTGTTGGAATTCATAAAGCCAAAGATTTTGATAGTCTTTATGCAGGTATTCTCAATGCCATGACTTATGATGATGAAGTCTTACTTGAAGAATGTATTACTGGACGAGAAATTGAAGTTGCAGTCCTAGAAGATTATAAAAATGCTACAGTCAAAGCTTCTATTCCTGGTGAAATTAAAGTCAAACACAGAGATGGATTCTATTCATATGCTGCAAAATACCTAGAAAGTGATTGTTCTGAGTATTTAATACCAGCGCCATTATCTGCAGAAACAACTGAAAAAATTCAACAAGCAGCTATTAAAATTTTCAAACGTTTAAAGTGTCGAGGCATGGCTCGTGTCGATTTCTTTTTTGATGAACAAAATCAAAATATTTATTTTAATGAAGTCAATACCATACCAGGATTTACCTCGATTAGTTTCTACCCCTTGCTATGGGCAAAAAGTGGATTGGATATGAAAAACCTATTGGATTGTTTAATTGAAACTGCTATGCTACAACATCAATTTCGCAAAAACTTGATTACAGATTTTTGTGTGAAATAGGTTTTTTAATATGAATATGGATATTCAAGCAAAGCCATCGGGAAATCGGATTTTTGTATTAACAATTTTTGCATTAATACTATTTGCGCGCTTAGTAATAACTATCATCGCAGATCCCCAATTCTTTCCCATTAACAGTTTGAAAATCGAAGCCTCATATCAATACCTTTCTCGCGAAAAGATTCAAGAAATCATTGCGCCATATCTAGCACAAAGTTTTTTGGTCTTTTCTGAAAGAAAATTAAAAAATGATTTTAAAAAAAACCCCTGGGTTGAATATATTGAAATCCAAAAAGTATGGCCAGATCATGTAATTGTACAAATAAAAGAACGTTTTCCTGTGGCAGTTTGGAACAATATGCTTTTAAGCGAAAAAGGTGAACTTTTTAAGGTCGACAAGATGGATTTGTTTGCAGACTTACCCCGGTTTTATGGTCCACAATATCAGCAAACAGACGTCTTACATATTTATGAAAAATTGAGTAAGCTATTATTAGCTCAAGGTTTGGTAATTGAAAAACTACGTTTAAGAGATAACCAAGCTTGGGAAATGATTTTGAATAATGGTGTATTAATTAGGTTGGGTAAACGAGATATGGAAGAACGTATATCGCGTTTTTGCAAAGTTTATCCAAAACTATTTGCAGCGACGTTTGATCGAGTCTCCAGTATCGATTTACGTTATTCTAATGGAATAGCAGTAAATTGGAAAAAGGATGTTGATCAAATCAATTCTAACCCCAAAAAACAAATGGGTTGATGATGGTTAAGAAGTTAGATAGAAATATAATCACTGGATTAGATATAGGGACCTCAAAAGTAGTCGCTTTGGTGGGTGAAGTTTCACCTGATGGTTCAATTGAAGTCATCGGAATTGGTCGTCATCCATCGAGAGGATTGAAAAGAGGTGTTGTCGTTGACATCGAGGCAACTGTCAATTCCATTCAACGTGCCGTGCAAGAAGCCGAATTAATGGCTGGTTGTGAAGTTCGCTCTGTATTTACTGGAATCGCAGGAAGTCATATTCGAAGCTTAAACTCTCATGGTATTGTAGCGATTAAAGATCAAGAGGTATCTCAAGCCGATGTGGAGCGAGTCATTGATGCAGCGAAAGCTGTGGCGATTCCAGCCGACCAGAAAATCATCCACATCTTGCCTCAAGAATTTATTATTGATAATCAGGGCAGTATTCGTGAACCTATTGGTATGTCAGGCGTTCGTTTAGAGGCTCGTGTACATATTGTCACCGGCGCGGTAAGTGCTGCGCAAAATATCGCAAAATGTGTTCGTCGCTGTGGCCTTGAAGTCAGTGATATTATTTTAGAACAGTTGGCTTCAAGCCATGCTGTCTTAACTGATGATGAAAAAGAATTAGGTGTTTGTTTAGTCGATATTGGTGGTGGTACCACAGATATTGCAGTCTTTTATGAGGGTGCTATTCAATACACTGCGGTGATTCCAATTGCAGGTGATCAAGTCACCAATGATATCGCAATGGCTTTAAGAACACCCACTAAGTCTGCCGAAGGCATTAAGTTAACTCATGGTTGCGCAATTCCTGAGTATATTAATGCTTCACAAACCATTGATGTGATGAGTGTGAATGAACGCAGTGGTCGCAAAATTTCAACCAAAATTTTATGTGATGTCATTCAAGCCAGATATGAAGAGTTATTTTCTTTAGTAAAAAATGAATTAAGAAGAAGTGGATTTGAGGATCTATTAGCAGCCGGTATTGTTTTAACAGGTGGTGCTTCTAAAGTTAAAGGCGCAATAGAGTTAGCTGAAGGTTGTTTCGAAATGCCTGTGCGTTTAGGTTGTGCTCAGCATATTGCAGGACTCAGTGAAGTGGTAGATAACCCTTCGCTTTCAACGGGTGTAGGGTTGTTGATGCATGGTGTGAAACAACACTATCAAAATCCAATGGGAACGCCTGCTATGAGCGATGGTCCATTAGGTATGTGGAACAAAATGAAACAATGGTTTACAGTTAATTTTTAAAAATCCCTATTCATCAACATTATGAGGTCAATATGTTTGAAATTGTCGAAAGTCAACAAGATAATGCAGTCATCAAAGTTGTTGGCGTTGGTGGTGGTGGCGGTAATGCTGTTGAGCATATGCTTACTGAAAATATCGAAGGTGTCGAGTTTATCTGTGCCAATACAGATGCTCAAGCGCTAAAAAACTCCAATGCAAAATATCTTGTTCAACTGGGTGAAGAATTAACCAAAGGTCTTGGCGCTGGTGCCAACCCACAAGTCGGTAAAGAATCTGCTGAAGAAAATCGTGAGCAAATTAAAGAAATTTTAAATGGCACAGACATGGTATTCATCACTGCTGGTATGGGTGGTGGAACGGGAACAGGTGCAGCACCTGTTGTTGCCGAAATTGCTAAATCGATGGGAATTTTAACGGTTGCCGTTGTGACCAAACCTTTCTCTTTTGAAGGTAAACAAAGAGCAGTCGCGGCTGAAGAGGGTATTGCACGTTTGGCTCAACACGTTGATTCTTTAATTACAATCCCAAATAATAAACTATTGACAGTTTTAGGTAAAAATATTTCTCTAGTGAATGCCTTTAAAGCAGCTAATAATGTTTTATTAGGAGCTGTTAAAGGGATTTCTGACTTGATTACACGTCCAGGTTTAATCAACGTCGACTTTGCTGACGTTCGCACCGTGATGTCTGCTATGGGTATGGCGATGATGGGAACAGGCGTGGCTTCAGGCGAACAGCGTGCTCGTCAAGCTGCAGAAGCTGCTATTGCATCACCTTTACTAGAAGATATTAATTTGTCTGGCGCCAAAGGTATATTAGTGAACATCACCGCTGGATTAGATATGTCAATTGGTGAATTTGAAGAAGTAGGGGATGTTATCAAAGAGTTTATCTCTGACGAAGCAACAGTTGTTTTAGGGACTGTAATTGACCCAGAAATGACAGATCAAGTTCGTGTAACAGTTATTGTAACCGGTTTAGGTGAACCTCAGGCAAAATATAGTGCTCCGCAATCTTATCATGCGAGTCAGAAATCTGTGCCTACCATGAATATTAAACCACGTAATATGGAAGCAAAACGTGTTGACGATTCTTTAGATTTTCAAGCATTTGAAAAGCCTGCTGTGATGAGAAAGCAAATAAACCCTGCTACATCGGTACCAGCTACAACTTCGGCTCCAACAAACTCAACTTCTGCTGCAACTGCAAAATCTAGTTTGTCTGAAGCGATGCCTGATATGGATTATTTGGATATTCCAGCATTTTTAAGAAGACACGAAGAAGCATAATAAAATAGACAAAAACTGTTGAATTTTCTTGATATTTGAAGTCGACTATACAATAATATTTTAATATTAAGAAATTTAACGGTTACTCAAGACAACAGTATAAAGCAGGTGATAAAAGTATGATTAGACAACGAACCCCGAAAAAAATGATTAAAGCAACGGGCGTTGGCCTTCATTCTGGCGAAAAAGTTGTTGTAACTTTAAAACCTGCTCCAATTAACACCGGTATTGTTTTTCGACGTATCGATGTAAGCCCAGAAGTTGAAATTCCCGCTATATACGATCATGTTTCTGATACATTATTATGTACCACTTTGCAAAAAAACGGCATCAAAGTTGCTACCGTTGAACATTTGTTGTCGGCGTTAGCTGGCATGGGTATTGATAATGCTTATGTAGATATTAATGCCAATGAAATTCCTATTATGGACGGCAGTGCTGCGCCATTTGTGTTTCTGATTCAATCAGCAGGCATACAAGAGCAAGCGGCTCCTAAAAAGTTTATAAAAATTTTAAAACCAATACGTGTAGAATCAAAAGGTCGTTGGGCGCAATTTGTACCTTTTGATGGCTATCGTATTTCATTTACTATTGATTTTCAACATCCTGTATTTATTGATAGACCTCAAACAGCTGTTTATGATTGGTCGATGTCATCTTATATTAAAGACGTCTGTCGTGCCCGTACTTTTGGTTTCCTGGCCGAGTATGAAAAATTACGTGAAATGGATTTAGCCAAAGGTGGTAGCTTAGATAATGCAGTCGTTGTGGATGATTATCGAATTCTAAACGAAGACGGACTTCGTTTTGAAGATGAGTTTGTCAAACATAAAATTTTAGATGCAGTGGGTGATTTATACTTATTGGGTTGTAACTTAATCGGTGCCTATGAAGGTTATAAATCAGGCCATGCTTTAAATAATCAGCTTTTGCGTGAATTGATGGCACATCAAGATGCTTGGGAATACACTTACATTACAAATGAAGATGCTAATCGAGCTGATTATGTTATGCCAGTTGATCTAGTGGTGGCAACCTAGAGTTTTATTTTTTATAAAATTCAGGTTCAATTTTTAGGTTAATATTACTTAAGTTATAACAATTCTTTTCTTTTCTTAAATAATCTCTGAGTTCGGGGATTTTCATTCTTAGTTCACTGGCCCAAAGCGGACAATCGACAATGAGCACTAAAAGACCTTGTTTAAACTCACCCACATAAACATGGTTTTTGAGTGGATGGGGTAAATACTCACGAACAATTTCTTGCCATTTTTCTGATTGAAATGATTTTTGACATATATCAATCAGTTTTTGTGAAAAACATGAGGTAATGTGTTTCATCGTCTTTAAGATTCAGTTTTTTTTCTAAAAAGTATTTTAACATTATTCATGAGAATAAGCTTTAAATCCATCATCAATCAATAAGGTTTTTTCTATCCATGACAATATTCTACTGAAATGCTTGAATTTAGGATGTTTTAGATATATACATTAATTATATAACTATTACATTGGGTATCATTTTGAAAGCTTTTAAAACAGGATGTTTTATCCTTGGCTTGATGATATCTGCATTGGGATTTTCAGCTAATATACTACAACCTTCCTCCGAAATCTTAGAAATCGCTAAGCAGATTGAATCTAATCAACAATTAATTATAGATAATCAATTTTCACCTCGAGTTCTCTTTCAAATTAGTGAGCAATTAAAAAATAATTCTTTGAAGATTGATAAGTGCATAAAAATCAATCAAAAAGAATTGAATAAAATCTTGGAAGAAAAAAAGTTAATTAAAGATCCTGTTATGAATCATTATTTGACTGATAAAAGAAATCAGAGCGCTTATCAGTTACAGCACTATCAGGAAGAATTGAATTTATGTCAGCTTTTAAATTATAAAATTTCAGCGATGAATAAGCAGATTCAGAATTTTAATCAAACCAATTATTTGAATAGTTACTCACTTAAAAGAGATAATTTTTTTAAAAGTTTTCAGGCGCTTAATTTGAATCAAATTCAGTTATTACCCAAAGGTTATGTGTTTAATAAATTCTTATCAGGATCCAGTGCTTTACGCTATGCTAAATGGATATCCA
>DNMA01000155.1:0-2205 GCA_003489505.1 Legionellales bacterium
TTTATATCTCATCAGAAAATCCTTATGTTTTGAAAGAGATTCTAGATAATTTAAAAAATTCCATTGTAACTCAATATAGTGATGCAAATTTAGCAAAACAACAGCAATCATTTAATTTGGGATTTGGCTATCAGTTGGGTGGAAGTGTTCTATTGACAGGTGCAGCACTGTTTGGTTTTGTGAAACTCCTGATGGTATTATTGGCAGCCCATCATTTGATGACCTACTTTAGTTTCATGTTTGTTATCAATACTGTCATATTGGCAGCTGGTTTAATGTTGATACCTGTCATTTATCAAAAATCTCAAGAAGAGGGTAAAATTCTCCAACAACACCTCAACAGTATTAAAAATTATCGGAATGACATACAAACACAAGAAGTTCCTTCCCTAACGATATTAGTTTAATTTAAAGTGTTTATTCAAAATTTAGTATGATTTCACTAATTTGATGAACAAGCTCCTCAGATTTTAAATGATTAGCCAATGTAAATTGTAAAGTATTGGGATTTTTGAGTTTAAAAGTTTGTGGCTTTTGTTGAATCAGCAGAATAATTTTAATCGGCTCAATCGGTGGATTATCGATAAACTCTATAATTCCTTGGTCTTTATTAAAAAGAATTCGCTTAATGCCCAGTTTAATAGCTTTAAATTTAAGATAAGTCATAGCAATTAAGGTTTTTAATGTGGGGGGGAGTAAGCCAAATCTATCAATGAGTTCAATTTGTAAATCATGTAATTCATCTTCTGTTTTGGCACTGGCGATTCTTTTGTAAAACACTAAACGTTGATGAATATCTGGCATGTAGTCTTCTGGAATAATGGTTGAAATCTTCAGGTCAATTTCACATTCATTTTTTTTGAGTTTATCAAAATCCGGAATTTTTCCAGCTTTTATATCTTCTACAGCTTGTTCAAGCATTTCCATATACAAGCTATAACCTATCGCATGAAGGTTACCACTTTGTTCTTCACCTAAAAATTCTCCAGCACCTCTAATTTCCATATCATGCATGGCCAAGGTAAATCCTGCTCCTAAATCCTCGAGTGAGACAATAGCTTCTAAACGTTTTTTTGCATCATTGGATAATAGGTTTTCAGGTGGTGTTAATAAATAGGTATAGGCTTGATGATGAGAGCGTCCAACACGGCCACGAAGCTGATGGAGTTGGGCAAGACCTAATTGATCAGCTCTTTCAATAATCATGGTATTGGCGGTTGGAATATCAATCCCTGTTTCAATAATTGTGGTGCAAACTAAAACATTAAACCGTTGATGATAAAAATCAGCCATGATTTGTTCAAGTCGTCTTTCATGCATTTGTCCATGGGCATATTCAATCTTTGCTTCAGGAATCAGTTTTTTAAGTTCTTGAGTCATTTTTTCAATACTTTGAATATCATTATGAAGATAATAAACTTGCCCACCACGAAGGATTTCTCGAAGAATTGCTTCTCGAAGCAATTGAGGATGTTTTTCATTCCAAAAGGTTTTAATCGCTAAGCGCTTGGCAGGGGGTGTGGAGATAATGGATATATCTCGCATGCCATGCATGGCCATGTTTAAAGTTCTTGGAATGGGGGTGGCGGTTAAACTTAAGATATCCGCTTGATGCTTCATCTTTTTAAGATGTTCTTTTTGTTTGACGCCAAAGCGGTGCTCTTCATCGATAATGAGCATCCCAAGCTCTTTAAACTCAACATCTTGTTGTAATAATTTATGAGTTCCAATAAGGATATCGACTTTCCCTTCTTTCAGGCGTTCAATCACTGATTGTGATTCTTTTTTGGTTCTAAAGCGAGAAATCAATTCCACACAAATGGGAAAATCAGCAAACCGTTCTTGGAAGGTCTCAAAATGCTGTTTAGCCAGCAAGGTGGTTGGCACTAAAATACAAACTTGGCGGTGATTTTGAACGACAATAAATGCTGCTCGCATTGCTACTTCAGTTTTACCAAACCCGACATCGCCACAGACTAATCTATCCATGGGTTGATGAGATTGAAGGTCTCGCATAATTGCATCAATTGCATTTTTTTGATCATCTGTTTCAACAAATCGAAAAGTACTGGTAAAACGTTCATAATCAGGCCAATCGATTTGATAGGTAAAACCTTGTTGTGCGTTTCTGAGCGCTTGAGTTTCTAAAAGTTCTACGGCCATGTCATGAACTTTTTCACTGGCTTTTTTCTTTTCTTTTTGCCA
>DNMA01000155.1:2514-2701 GCA_003489505.1 Legionellales bacterium
CTTTTTTCTTTTCTTTTTGCCAGGTTTCAGAACCTAATTTATGAATAGGGGCTTGGTCTGCTGTGGTGCCACTGTATTTTGAAATGAGGTTTAAATGCGTTACGGGCACATAAATTTTATCATCACCTGCATAGCGAATCATAAGAAATTCATTTTGAATGCCATCAAATTCAAAATTTTGTAAACC
>DNMA01000155.1:3025-3800 GCA_003489505.1 Legionellales bacterium
TCATAACGACCGACACCATAATCCACATGTACTACTGGCATCCCTGGAGCGAGTTCACTGAGGTCTTTGATATATTTTTCTTGAGAACTGATGGTTTTTTTGCGACGTTGTTTTTGATAAACAATGGTCTCGCCAAATAACTCATGCTCGGTGATACATAAAATATTCAGTGCTTTAAAATAATAAGCTTCAGCGAGTGGGCCATGAATCAATCCCAGGTTTTGTTTTGAGGCAATAAAATCTTGCATACTATCCAATACATCAGGATAGATATCACTACTTTTACATAAATCATGAATCACTTCGCGACGTCCCAAACTTGCTGCAATAATCAATACGCAGGTATTGCTTTGTTGCTCTAGGAATTGTTTGAGTTTTTTTAGGGGTTTAGCGTCTTTTCTATCCATTTGAACTTCAGGCAGCTCAAAATCTTTTGGGTCTTCAAGCACATGATGTTTTTTATGTTGTAAGCACTTCTGGAGTTCATCAGCAGTTAAAAATAATTGCTCAGGTTTTAAGATAGGGCGTGAGACATCATGTCTTCTTTGTTCATAGCGAATAGAGATTTCTTGCCAAAGTTTTTCTGTGTATTCAGCAATAGATTGGGAATATAAAATTTGGGTATCTTTTGGGAGATAATCAAAAAGTGTTTCAGTTTTATCAAAAAATAAAGGCAGAAAATATTCTAAACCCTGAATCTCTTGTTGATTCGAGACATGCTCATAAATAACGCTGATGTTGGGATTGCCGGGAAATTGCTCTCTATAACGTTGCC
>DNMA01000130.1 GCA_003489505.1 Legionellales bacterium
ATACAGCCTGATTTAAAAATAATAAAAAATCATCACATCTATTTTTTTCAAATAAAAAATTTCGGGTTAATGCTGGAAAATTTTCAAGTTCAATTTCTTTTTTGATTTCATCTGGATGAAAACAAAAAGCCACAGGTCGTGATTGTGATAATATCAAAGCAATTTGTGTAAGACATTTTGATAAATCCCCAACACTCTCCAAATAGACCACATCCTCCCCCAATTCTTGATGGAGCTGTGCTACCCAATTTATCCCATAACGGGTCGCATCCTGTAAGGGGGTTTGATTTTCACAAGACTTTTTATTTAATGGCATCAAATATAATGCAGGTATTCTTAAAAATCTTGCATCACTCATACCGCACGATACGAGTTTTGATCCTGCACCAGGAACGGTGATAGTGCAAGCCATCTGTCCACTTGCCACAAAACTCCCTATTGGCGCAAAGCCTGCCAAATATTCTGCAATAGTAAAAAAACCGATTGATTCCTGATTTTTTTCATAGGTCATTAAATGTTTTGATAATTCATAAGCACCACCACCTGTTACCCCATAAACCTGCTTAACTCCCCAAAATTCCAGAGCCTTAATGATGGCTAAGCTTGCTTCTTGGTAATACATAATAAACCTTACTTCACACACCCTATTTAAATTATAGACTTCTTTTAACCCAACATAGATATTTGACATAATGCATCTATACTCAAAGAAGATGAGACTGGAGAATAAAATGCAAAAATATTCATGGATATGGATTGCACTTGCCTTACTCTGCTTGATTTCAGATGCTTCAGCACGCTGCAAATTTCCTAAAGAACATACTGTCTGCATGCGACAATGCTTTTATAATCCTTATGGACCCGGCGCACACTGCAATGAACAATGTGTTAAGAAAAAATTTGAACAACCTCGATTAGTCTGTCATCAATGTTAACGATATAGGCATTATTAAAACAAATAATCAAAAAATCATCTGTGGATAACTTTTTGTCTATTTAAGAGTCAAATCGTAAGATATCGAACGAAGCGACATAACTCATTGTTTTGATCATATTTTTATCGTGAGCAATTAATTATCATTTATACTTTACTCACAGATTCTGTGGATAAGATTGTAGAAAACATCTTTAAACTCGTATGCAAGTGTTTTTTTATCTTTTTCATACCCCTCACCTATTCTAAAGATGCATTTCAATCAAAATTCAGGTATGATTAAACCTTTTCAAAACTGAGTTTTTTAACATGAAAATTGGACACGATACCTTAAAAACACAAAGTTCTATTCAAGTCGCAGGTCAAGAATATCACCTCTTTAGTTTAAAGAAAGCGCAAGAACATTTTCCGGACCTCAAAAAACTACCTTTTTCATTAAAAATACTATTAGAAAACTTATTACGTTTTGAAGACCATAATACCGTCACCCAGGATGATATTTTAGCGCTGAGCGAATGGGTCAAAACAAAAACGTCTGATCATGAAATTGCTTATCGTCCTGCTCGAGTACTCATGCAAGACTTTACCGGCGTCCCTGCTGTATGTGACTTAGCCGCCATGCGTGATGCCATGCAAGAAAATCAAGGCGACCTCAATAAAATTGCCCCATTGAATAATGTGGACTTAGTGATTGACCACTCGGTGATGGTTGATAGCTTTGGTAAAGTCAATTCCATGAATATCAACACTCGTCTTGAATATGAACGCAACAAAGAGCGTTATGAATTCTTGCGTTGGGGACAAAATGCCTTTCAAAATTTTCGAGTAGTTCCTCCTGGTACCGGTATTTGTCACCAAGTGAACTTAGAACATTTAGCCAAAACCATTTGGTCACAAGACATCAATGGTAAAACCTACTTATTCCCAGATACTCTAGTGGGCACAGACTCGCACACCACTATGGTTAATGGTTTAGGCGTACTGGGTTGGGGTGTGGGCGGTATTGAAGCAGAGGCTGCCATGCTGGGCCAGCCTATCTCCATGTTAATCCCAGAAGTTGTCGGGGTGGAGTTAAGCGGTAAATTACCAGAAGGCACGACAGCTACCGACTTAGTCTTATCCATTACCCACATGTTAAGAAATTTTGGGGTGGTCGGTAAATTTGTTGAATTCTTTGGTCCTGGTATGAAACATTTACCCCTTGCAGACCGTGCGACAATTGCGAACATGGCACCTGAATACGGTGCGACTTGCGGTATCTTTGCCATTGATGATGAAACGATTAAATACATGCGCTTAACAGGTCGTGACGAGCAAGTTTGCCAATATGTTGAAGCCTATGCAAAAGAACAAGGCATGTGGTATGACGAAAACAATGAAACACCTGTTTATACCCATATTCTTAAATTTGATTTATCCAGTGTCAAACCCACTTTAGCAGGCCCCAAAAGACCTCAGGATAAAGTTGAACTCAATGAAATGCCACAAGCCATGCAATCAATTTTAAGCGATAAAACCCAAGATGGCTTTGAAGTAAAAAACCAAAACTATAGCCTGCATCATGGGGATGTGGTGATTGCAGCGATTACCAGCTGTACCAATACCTCTAATCCAAGTGTTTTAATGGCTGCCGGTCTTTTAGCGAAAAAAGCCTGTGAAAAAGGTTTAATCACTAAACCTTGGGTCAAAACTTCCTTAGCCCCTGGCTCCAAAGTGGTCACTGATTATTTAGAAAAAGCGGGACTACAAACTTATCTTGACCAACTCGGTTTTGAACTTGTAGGTTATGGTTGCACCACCTGTATCGGAAACTCAGGTCCTTTAGCTGATGACATTTCAGCTTGTATTACCCAATATGACTTAACCGTCAGCGCAGTTTTATCAGGTAACCGTAATTTTGAAGGACGTGTTCATCCATTAGTGAAAGCAAACTGGCTTGCTTCTCCTCCTTTAGTCGTTGCTTTTGCTTTAGCAGGCAATACCAATATGGACTTAAGCCTTGAAGCACTTGGTGTAGATAAAAATAATCAGCCTGTATATCTCAAAGATATTTGGCCTAGCCAACAAGAAATTGCTGAGGCTGTGAATTTAGTCAATGCCCATATGTTTAAATCACGTTATGCCAGCGTATTTGATGGTGATGCACACTGGCAATCTTTACCTACCGGTAAAGGTCTTACTTTCCAATGGAATGAAAAATCAACTTATATTCAAAAACCACCTTTTTTTGAGCGCCTCAAAGAGCAATCTTTAAGTGTTAAGCCGATTGTAAATGCCAGTATCTTAGCTATTTTTGGTGATTCCATCACAACCGATCACATTTCTCCAGCTGGCTCTATCAAAGCCAACTCACCCGCCGGAGAATATTTAAAATCTAAAGGTGTAAGCGAAAAAGACTTTAACTCTTATGGTTCACGTCGTGGTAACCATGAAGTCATGATGCGAGGTACTTTTGCAAATATTCGTATTCGTAATGAAATGATTCCTGGCGTTGAAGGTGGTTACACACAATATATTCCAAGCCAAGAAATCATGCCAATTTATGATGCAGCGATGCGCTATCAAAAAGATGATCGTTCTCTCGTGATTTTTGCGGGTAAAGAATATGGTACAGGCTCTTCTCGAGACTGGGCAGCAAAAGGCACCAAATTACTCGGTGTTAAGGCCGTGGTCGCTGAAAGTTTTGAAAGAATTCATCGTTCTAATTTAGTTGGGATGGGCATTCTGCCATTAGAATTTATGTCAGGACAAAATCGTTCAAGCATAAAATTAGATGGTTCTGAGACCATTCATCTGGATATCAATGATCAGATGCAAGCACGTGATATCATTAAAGCCAAAATTCAAAGAACAGATGGCTCTCTAGAAACTGTTGAATTACAAAGTCGTATCGATACCTCTAATGAATTAAGCTATTTCAAAAATGGTGGTATCTTACAATATGTTCTTCGACAAATGATGTAGGATAAAAGTGAATAAAAAACCTAAAATTTTAAGCGTATTCGCGTTGGTCATGATCAACGTGATAGCTGTTGATAGCTTAAGAACTGTTCCGATTACCGCTAAACTCGGTCTCCCGCTGGTCAGTTACTATCTGTTTGCAGCTATCGCTTTTTTTATTCCCGTAGCGCTTGTTGCCGCTGAATTGGCAACAGCCTATCCTCGAAATGGTGGTTTATATATTTGGATTAAAGAGGCCTTTGGCCAACGTACAGGCTTTGCCAGTATCTGGCTTCAATGTATTTATAACCTCATTTGGTTTCCAACTATTTTATTATTTATTGCTTCAACCTGCGCTTATATCATTGACCCAAAACTTGCGCATCATCAAGGTTTCTTAACGACAACGATTATCTCGCTATTCTGGCTCTTTACCGGTTTAAACTGCTTTGGTTTAAGAATTGCTAGTATCATTAGTACAATTGGTGCAATTTTAGGCACACTTCTCCCCATGATGGGTATTATCATCATGGCAGGCGTTTGGCTGCTGAAAGGTCATGCGCCCGTTAATGATTTTCATGGCTCATTACTTCCCGATTTATCCAATGCTAAACCACTATCAATGTTTGTGATTGTATTATTTGGTTTAATTGGTATTGAGATGTCTGCCGTTCATGCCGGAGATGTGAAAAACCCCCAAAAAGACTATCCAAAGGCTATTTTGTATTCCGCCATCATGATTATGGCCACCCTAGTCTTATCTGCCCTAGCAATTTTAGTGGTCGTGCCATTACCCAAATTAAGCCTTGTGACCGGTTTAGTTCATGCTTATGATTTATTTTTTAAAGCCTATCATCTGGAGTGGATGACGCATATCGTTGCAGGATTAATTGTGATGGGAAGTTTAAGCTCTGTCTCGACTTGGATGTTAGGGCCTTTAAAGGGTTTAGTCATAGCGGCTCATCAATCGGATATGCCCCACGCACTTTATCAATTAAATCGTTATCAAGCGCCATATCGCATGTTGATAATTCAAGCCATGATTTTTACTGTGATTAGTTTAGCTTTTATCTATGTTCCCTCCATTAATGCAGCTTATTGGTGGTTAAGTGATATTTCAGCACAATTGGCCTTAATCATCTACATGATAATGTTTGCAGCCTTTATTAAACTGCGTTTTACTCAGGCACAAAGACCTCGAGTCTATAAAGTACCAGGTGGCACAATTGGAATGTGGCTCATTGCTGGTTTAGGTTTTTCTTGTTCATTGTTTGGATTTTTGATTGGTTTTATATCTCCCAGCCAAATTCCAAGTACTGCAAAAGGATTATCGATACAAATGATGATAGCCCTCATTTTTATTTTAATTGCTATTCCTTTTATACTAGGAACCAAACATCTTAAAATTAAAAAGCCCCAATAATAAAGGGGCTTTTTTTAGGGGTTCATAAGCCCCACATTAAGAGTGCTGCACTAAAAGATCACGTTAAATCAAATTTAAGATCGATAGCTCCTAATGCGGTTTTTAATTTCATTTAAGTACGAAGTTAAGATTA